>NZ_JAMJFM010000059.1:0-56069 GCF_023544705.1 Streptomyces sp. MCA2 | reverse complement strand
CTAGGGCCTGTCCGATGGGTCAGTCGTCAGGCCGTCCCGGTTGTCCGTGGCGCAGGGTCGTGTGCCGGAAGGCGTTCAGGTCGGCGGTGTCGGTCGGAGTGTCGGGGGCGGGGTGTCCGGCAGCGAGGACGTAGAGGGTGCTGTGGGTGGCACTGTCGAGCCCGAGGCGGCTCTCGACGGCGCTGTCGTCGAAGGCGGCGGTCTGGAAGGGGCCCAGGCCCAGCGTGGTGGCTGCCAGGGCGAAGGTCTGCCCGAGGTGTCCGGCGTTGAGGTGGCTGACCCGGTAGGCGCGGGGGTGTCGGTACTTCGCGCGCATGCGTTCCCAGGCGGCGGTCACGAAGATGATGAAGGCCGCTTGGTCGGTGCCCTCCTGGTGCGCGCACAGCGCTCCGGCTTCGGTGTGGGTGAAGCCTTCGCGCAGGAGCTCCAGGCTGTGTTCGCGGGCGTTGTAGTGGAACAGACCGGCGGGGATGCCGGTGACGTTGGGGGTGGCGAGGTAGGCGTCGAGTTCTTGCCGGGCTCCGCCGGAGGGACTGGTGCGCCGGATGAGGGCGCCGTACTCGAAGCCGTCGATGAACTCGGCAGGGCCGAAGACGGTACCGAGCAGGACCGCGAGATCGTGCAGGCTCACCGGCTGGGCGCTGAAGGAGCGGTGCGTGCGCCTGCGGTAGAGGCTCTGCTCCAGCGGGGCGGACAGGCGAGGGTCCGGTGTACGGGGCAGCAGGATGCGGTCGGCCTCGGGGTACTCGGTGAACAGTGCCGGACGCCCGTCGCGGGTGAGGTGCTGACGCAGCTCGGGGGTGGCTGTCTCGAAGGGGACATCGCGGGTGGCGTAGTGGAAGAAGGATGCTTCCGGTGACCAGGGTCCCCAGGTGTCCGCCAGGCGCTCGTCCTCTTCGGCCTCGGGGCTGCCTTCCTCGGCCAGCAGGCCGCATTCGAGCAGTGTTCGGGCTGCCTTCACCACCGTCTCGGGATGCAGGTGGTCCAGAGCTTCGGCTGCTTGGGCGGGGGTGGTCCAGGTGTCGAAGGCGCTGAGGATCTCAGCGGTCGAGGGGGGGCAGGGCGACCGGCGCGTGACCCCGGTAGGCATGGGCGACGAAGTCCCCCCGGTGCCAGTAGCACGTCAAGCCTCTCAGCCGCCGCAGCCGCACATCTGCTCCTCTCACTCACAGTACGCACCCCATCAGCACAGGGGCGGGGTCGGCACCGGCAGACGCCGCGCCGGCCCCGCCCCTCGGGTCACTTCTTGTTGAAGGCGCTGGTGCGGCGCTCTTCCCGCTTGACGGGCACAGGCTTGATCTCGATCTCGCGAATGATGGACGCCTCCCTCGGCTTCCTGTTCGTACGCAGCCCAAACGCACCCATCACTTCCCAGGAAACGAGGGGATAGCCCAACAGCCCGTCGGCGGACCGCAATTGCCCGAAACCCGCCGCCCGCAGGACAATCCAGCGATCTTGACTGAGAGGCACTGGGGGAGACACGCTCACGTCGCCATGTCACCTCCGTGCCCGTCAGGCCGCCCCGCCCGCCGGACGGAACGTTGAGCCGCCGGGGCTTTCACATGACCCATCGGACAGGCCCTAGCCGAGCCCACTGACAGGATTCATCTGCCGCGCAACGGATACAAGCACGGGTACGACGGTCCGGGGGACCTGGTCAGCAGAGAAAGCCTCCCGCCTGCTGCGCCCCGGACCGCCCCCCTGAACATCCTGTCGTTTCCCAGGGTTTCACCGGGGCACGAGAGCGGTCAGACCACCTACGAAAGGACCTCATGATGAGTGCCGACGAAAAGGCCAAGGCCAAGACCGAGCAGGTTGCCGGAAAGGCAGAGAAGGCTGCGGGCCGCGCCGTGGGAAATGAGCGCATGGAAGCCGAAGGCTCGGCCAAGGAGTCCAAGGGCGATCTGCGGGGCGCCAAGGAGAAGGCCAAGGACGCCTTCAAGGACTGACATCTGGGACTTACCTCTGTGGCTGATATCTGTGACTGATATCTGTCACTCGTGATGTGCGCGGATCCGCTATCCCCCGGTTGCGGTTCCGCGCACGTCACGTCTGACAGGAATCACCAGGAATGCCCAGCGCTTCTCTTGCCTCTCTTGCCTCGCTGGCTCCCTGGCTCCCTGACGCAGGGGCCCTGCATTCAGCACATTCGCCGACTCCGCTTCGCCCGCGACACCACCTTCGCCGAGGCCCCCCAACGCCCGCACCGGTCACGGCCCGGACGACATGGCCACACTCCCCAGCATCGCGATCAACCTGTTGCGACCGGCGGGGGCCATACGAACCTTGCGGCCGCCCTCCGCGAGATGCCCTACGAGCCCTCCAGCCGGCCGCTGGACCTCCCCGACCTCGCCTGACCCGGCCAGGCCTGCACCAGCCAATGGATCAAATGAATTCGCAACAGCCCGCCCCCCCCCAAGGTCGGATGACGTGCGAGGTTAATCAACGAGCTCAGCAATTGACAGGGGCGTGACGATATGCCCCTGGAGACCGCCATAGCCAGCAGTCAGTTCACGGGAGCTCAGAATTGACAGGGGTGTGAGGATATGCCCTCGGCGACGCATCAAAAGCACCAGTCAGTTCACGCGTAATCGGAATTGACAGAGGCGTGACGATTGCCTACGGTCCCATCGCATCAGGTTTTCACCGATCGCACCCAAGGGTATTCATGACCACGTCCCCGACGTTGCCGAAGTCCAGGCAGCAGTTAATCCTTGCCGTTCTCATGTTGTGCTCGCTGCTGATCTGGCTGGACAACACCGTCCTGAGCACCACTTTGGAGACCCTCGCAGACCCGGTCCGTGGACTGCATGCCGGCCCGGCCGAGCTTCAATGGGCCACAGGCTCGTACACCCTGGCCTTCGCCACCTTGATGTTCACCGCAGGCGCACTGGGTGATCGCTTCGGTCACCGGACTGTGCTCGCCACTGGATTGGTGGTCTTCGCCGGGTCCTCGGTGTGGGCGGCGTACGCAAGCGACGCAGGCCAACTGATTGCCGCTCGAGCCGCGATGGGAGTGGGCAGCGCGCTGATCATGCCCGCCAACTTGGCCATCCTGATGTGGACCTTCACCGGCCCCGCGCGGGCAACCGCGATCGCCGTTTCCTCGACATCCGCGGGTGCCGGAATGGCTGTAGGCCCGGTGTTGGCAGGGTTGCTTCTCGACCATTTCTGGTGGGGCTCGGTCTTTCTGGTCAATGTCCCGGTCGTGGCGCTGGCGTTGGTCGGGATCGCCCTGCTGGTCCCGAATTTCCGCAGCCCCATCCCGCGGCCGCTGGACCCGGCTGGGATGTTGCTGTCGATCAGCGGGCTCGCGGCGTTGGCCTACGGACTGATCCGTGCGGGGCAGGTGGCCGCCTGGAGTCGTACCGATGTCTGGGCGCCGATCGCGGTCGGACTGGTCCTCCTGGCCGCTTTCGTACTCGTCGAGCTGCGCATCAAGGTGCCCAGCTTTGATCCCCGTCTACTTGTGCAACGTACATTCGGTGGCGGCAACGCGGCGCTCGGATTGCTCCTCTTCGCGATAGCCGCCGTCACCTTCTATAACGCGTTCTACATGCAGGGAGCACGCGGCTTTTCGCCGATCGAGGCGGGCCTGGCCGGTCTCCCGACCGCGCTCGGTGCGATCCTGGGGGCGCCCCTCGGCGCGCGTCTGGTTCGCCGCTGGTCGCTACGCCCCATCGCCGCACCAGCGCTCACCGTGGCGGCGCTGACCATGGGCGCGTACGGGTTCCTCGGACTGCACACCCCACTCCTCTGGATCGAAATCCTGTTGTTGGTCCAGGGCCTCTCCATCGGCATGGTGTTGGGCCCGGTGACGGCAGCGTTGATCAACTCCCTGCCGTTGGAGCGGGCCGGCGCCGGGGCGGCCGTCACCAACACCGTGCGACAGACCGGCAGCGTGATCGGGATCGCAGTTGGCGGCACGATCATGTCGATCGTTTATCGGGGCACGATCGAATCCTCGCTGAGCGATATACCCGGGCCTGCGCAGGACCGGGCGCGGGTTTCCGCCGAACAGGCCCGGCATGTCGCCACCGCGCTCCACCGGCCCGCTCTTGCGCACGCTGCCGATGATGCATTCATTCACGCTCTGCACGTCGGCGCCGCCTTGATCATGCTCATCGCACTCTTCGGAGCAGCTGTGCTGGTGATTGCCTTGCGTCCTGCCGGAAAGCCTACGGGGCTGGTCCGGGGGTCGGACAACATTCGAGGAGGCGGCCGCTCCGTGACTGGGGCGACCCCCCATTCTGGGGCCGACAGTCAACCCGCTTATGAGGGCGATGACGTGGGCGGCCACTGACACCATGGAAATCGGGCAAAAAATTCCTGGCACCCTGCTTGATAGCCAAGCCACGTACCTACCCGACCGTCATATGTTTGCCTTGCGGACCTGCTCCGGCCGCACCGTGGGGGCTGCCCCGCCGATCGGTGATGTCGAGACCATTCCCTTGGTTGTCCCGACGTCAGACCTTGGCGGTTTTGAGGTATCTGACGTCGACTGCGCGCTGATCGAGCCGGACAGGCTCGCCGACGCGCCCCTCGACTCGCCGGGCCGGTCGGTGGATGTCTGGCGGGCGTGGATTGCGGGCGGCGATTCGGTCCTGCCGATCGCAGCACATGCCGTTCCCGATGCCACCGGTGTCGCCGTGACGTCGGCGCAGCACGCCGGGGCTGTCTTCCGTCACACCAATGCTGTGGCGACCGAACTCCGCACAGCGCTGACCGCCAAGCTGCGGCCCTATCAGGTTCGCGGTGTGAGCTGGCTGCGCGAGACCGTCGACGCACATGGCGGCGCGGTGCTGGCCGACGAAATGGGGCTCGGGAAGACGCTGCAAGCCATCGGTTATATCGCCGGGCGCGCCGAGGAGGGGCCACAGCTGGTGGTGTGCCCCACGTCGCTGGTCGGGAACTGGGCACACGAAATCGCGCGGTTCGCACCTGACCTGCGGACGATGATCTGGCACGGCGGGCCGCTGAAAGCGGTGGACAGCGGGACGGTGGTGCTCACCGGCTACCCGACGCTACGCCTGCACAGCCCGCTCATGATGGAGCAACATTGGGTGACTGCGGTTTTCGATGAGGCGCAGGTGCTGAAGAATCCCCGCACGCAGGTATCGAAGGCCGCGCGAACCATTGCGGCCGACGCGCGCATCGCCTTGACCGGAACTCCCATCGAGAATCATCTTGAGGAACTTTGGGCGCTGCTCAATCTGGTCGCACCGCAACTGTTCGGGCACAAGACGCAGTTCCGTCGTCGCTTTGTCCGGCCGATCGCGGAAGGCTCCCTCGCCGCCGCTGCCCGGCTGCGCGGGGCAATCGAGCCGATCGTGTTGATGCGGAAGAAGTCCCAGGTCGCAGGCTCGCTCCCACCCAAGATCCACGCCGACCTGGTCTGCGACCTCACCGAGGAACAGCAGCAGTTGTACGACCAGCTGCTGGAGCAGGTGATCGACGACGGCTTCGGCAGCGGCGCACAGCGCCAGACCAAGGTGTTGGCAGCCCTCACCGCGCTCAAACAGGTCTGCAACCACCCGGGCCTGATCACCGGTGACCTCGATGAGCTGTCAGGAAGGTCCGGAAAACTCGATCTCTGCACCGACATTGTGGCCAACAACCTCGAAATCGGCTCCCCAACCCTCATTTTCACCCAGTACCGGCAGACGGGTGAGCTGCTGGTGCGACACTGCGGCGAACAGTTCGGTGAGTATGTGCCGTTCTTCCATGGTGGCTTGAATCAGGAACAACGGGCCGACATCGTCCGCCGCTTCCAGGGCAGCAACGGCCCGAAAGTGCTGGTGCTCAGCCTCAAAGCTGGGGGTACCGGGCTCACTCTCACCCGGGCGGCCGACGTCATTCACTTCGACCGATGGTGGAATCCGGCCGTGGAGGCGCAGGCCTCCGATCGAGTCCATCGGATCGGTCAGACCCGCACCGTCACCGTCACCACTCTGACCACGGGGACCACCGTCGAGGAGCACATCGCGGCCATGCACTCGCGCAAATCCGCGCTCTCCGATATCGCTGACCTGTCCGGTGTCGCCGAATTGGCCCGCTTGGATGATGACCGCCTCATTGCGATCCTGCGCCGGAAACGAGACAGCTGACAAATGCCCGACAATGATTTCGGCTACACCATGTGGGGGAAGGACTGGGTTCGGCTCGCCGAGCCGTTGCGTCAGACCCGCCCCGATCCGCAGCTGCCGCGCGCCCGCAGAATCGCACGCGACGGGAGAGTGCAGATCACGATCGACGGCCGGATCGTGCGCGCCGTCGTACACCGCGGTCGCAACACTTCAGTGGCCAACATCGAGGTTGCGCCTATGTCGCGGGAGGCGATAGTCGGGATCTCCCGCCAGTTGTGCGGTGTTCGGCCCGTCCTCACCGACGAGCTGTATCGCGCGCTCACCGAAGCGGGCCACCGGCCCGCACCAACACTCGTCGGCGTCGACTGCTCCTGCTCCTGCTCAGCTGACACTCCACGATGTATCCACGTGCTGGCCGCCTACTACGAAGTGGCACGACTCGTCGATGACGATCCTCGAATTGCTCTCGATATCCAGGACTTCTTCCGCGCCTCATCGGACAGTACTGAAGTACCCACCGCAGTAACACCACAGCGGTGGATCGCACTCAATGCCCTTAATCCGGCCGACTACTTCATGGCGCCCAAGTAGTCGTGCTTTGCGGCGTATATCAACGACTCACGACTGTTGCGCGGGCAACCATCCGCATGTCGCTGCGGTGCCGGGGGATCAGAGCGCTGACCGTCTTGCCGCCGGCCTCGTCGGTGACGGCCACTGCATCGGCCATCTGGCAGACCATCGACCATCCGAAGCCGCCTCCCTCACCGAGGACATCGGGAGTACGCGGCTGGGGCAGCAGGTGGCTGGCGTCGCTCACGGCGACGGCGATCGCCTCGGGGCAGGCCGACAGATGCAGGGAGCAGGACGGTCCGCCCGCGTGACGCACCGCATTGGTGACGAGTTCCGAGACGACCAGGAGCACGGCATCGATGGCCTCTTGCTGTACGACCGGCTCCAGGCCCCGCAGAAACTCGTCGGCAAGATGCCGCGCGCGCCCGGCCGTCTCGGGGCAGCTCCCCAGGTCGACATGGAGGGCCGGTGGCACGGTGAGTGTCCGCGCGGCCTCGATGGTGGTCATGAAGCTCACCTCGTCATGCCTCGTCGGTTGTGTACGTGGCTCAAGAGCGTGCCCCAAGAACCAGCCGCGAATCCCACAGCCTTCGCCCCGTCGGCCCCGCTCCCCCTTCGGGTCAGGAAGCCGGCAGGTCACCGTGGGGGGACTGCGTGGATGGTCTTCCGCCACCGGGGCCCGCCATCGACCTCCTGGAGTCGCATCACGGCTGATTCCACTGATGGACCGGTGGGGCGACGGCCCCGGCATCGGTGCGTGACTCCCGGCATCCGACGCACCGTACGCCGGGCGAGGCATGGTCGGCGGTAGCCGGGACAGACGCAGGGCAACGGCACCAGAGACTGCGGTGCGCGCCCGGAGCACCCGTCCGGCGTCCACCGCTCCGCAGGAGGGAGCCCCCCCCCATGAAGGACAGCGCATCCCGCCAGGCCGACGATGGCGAGACCGGCCCTACGCCCTTCGTCGTCGACCCCGTGGACGAGAAGCTGGACGAAGGCGAGAGGGAGGGCATGGGGCTGCCTCACCCCGGTTACACCTCCCCGGACTTCAGCTCGCCCGGTTCCCTTCCCTCTTCCTCGTCCGCCGAGCAGGGAGGCGGACACGACGCGGCCGACTCGGCAGACACGGCCGACACCGCGGGCGGTGCGGGCGATACGGTTGGTGCCGCCGGTACGGGCAGCGCGAGCGGAACAGCCGGTTCGGGCGATACGGCTGGTGCGGCCGGTACGGGCGGCGCGAGCGGAACAGCCGGTGCGGCCGATACGGGCGATACGCGCGGGGAATCATCGTCCGCCGCCCCGGACCAGCAGGTACCCGCCAGTGACACTGCGGACGAGGACGCCGTCCCGGGCTTCTCCGCACCGGAGTTCACCAGCCCGAGCTTCGACAGCCCGGACATCCCCACGGGTCCGCAGCTCGGGGAGACGGAGACCGGTCGGAGGATGCGGGCGGAGCAGCAGGGCGAGGACGCCGTCACGCCCGTGCCGCTTCCGGAGGCGCACCGTCCGCCGCAGCCGCCCCCGCACCAGAGCTGAGGAGCGGGACGCAGGCGCCGCCGGTCAGGCGTCGAGGCCTCCGCGCTTGACGAGCTGGCTCGCGATGATGTTGCGCTGGATTTCGTTGGTACCTTCGCCGACGATCATCAGGGGAGCGTCGCGGAAGTAGCGCTCGACGTCGAATTCGGTGGAGTAGCCGTAACCACCGTGGATGCGGACGGCGTTGAGGGCAATGTTCATGGCGGTCTCGGAGGCGAAGAGCTTGGCCATACCGGCCTCCATGTCCACACGACGCCCGGCTTCGGCCTCCCGGGCCGCGTAGAGGGTGAGCTGACGGGCGGCCGTCAGCGACGTGGCCATGTCGGCGAGGTAGTTGCCGATCGACTGGTGCTTCCAGATCGGCTCGCCGAAGGACTCGCGTTCCTGGGCGTAGGCGAGGGCGTCCTCGAACGCGGCCCGGCCGACGCCCAGTGCGCGGGCGGCAACTTGGAGCCGTCCGGTCTCCAGGCCCTTCATCATTTGTGCGAAGCCCTTGCCCTCGACCCCACCGAGTACGGCGTCGGCCGGCGCCCGGTAGCCGTCGAACGACAACTCGCAGCTCTCCACGCCCTTGTAGCCGAGCTTGGGCAGGTCGCGGGAGACCGTCAAACCGGGTCCGTGCTCAACGAGCAGGATCGAGATGCCCTTGTGGGCGGGCTCGGCCTCCGGGTCGGTCTTGCACAGCAGGGCGATCAGCCCGGACCGCCGGGAGTTGGTGATCCAGGTCTTCGACCCGTTGACCACATATCCCCCGCCACGCTCGGCTTCGCTCGCGCCGGAAGTACCCCGGATGCCCTGAATATCCCGGATGCCCCCGGTATCCCCGACGCCTCCACCGTCCTTACGGGCAACGGTGCGGATGGCCTGTAGGTCCGAGCCGCCGCCCGGTTCGGTCAGGGCCATGGTCGCCCGGGTCTCGCCAGTGGCCATCCGGGGCAGGTAGCGCCGTTTCTGCTGCTCGGTGCCGAAGTGCAGCAGCAGCTTGGCGACCACGGTATGGCCGCCCATCGCGCCGGCCAGGCTCATCCAGCCGCGGGCGAGTTCCTCGGTGATCAGGACATAACAGGGGACGGAGACCGGAGTGCCGCCGTACTCCTCGGGGATGGCGAGGCCGAAGATGCCGAGCTGTTTCATCTGCTCGATCAGGGCCTCGGGGTAGGTGTTGGCGTGCTCCAGCTCCCGGACGACGGGCTTCACCTCCTGGTTGACGAAGTCGTGCACCGTCCTGACGACGAGCTGCTCGTCCTCGGACAGGATGTCGAGGGTGCTCATGTGGTGACGCTCCTAGAGGAAGGGGCGGGAAGTCTGGTGGGTGTGGCTGCTGCCGCTCTGGCGCGGGACGGCAGGTCAGATGACGTGGTCGGCCCTCATGCGGTCGATGTCGGCCGTGCTGTAGCCGAGCTCGGCCAGGATGTCCCCGGTGTGCTCCCCCGCTGCGGGGACGGCGTCCATGCGCGGGGCGGTGCCGGCCAGGTCGGCCGGCGGCAGCAGGGCGGACACGACCGCTCCCCCGGGAATCCGTACGTCGCGCCAGCGGTCCCGGGCGCTGAGCACGGGGTGGGCCAGGAACTCATCGATGTCATTGACCCCGGCATTGGCGATGCCTGCATCGTCCAGCAGCTTCATTGCTTCGCCGCTGTCGCACTCGCCGAACCGCCCGGCCACGATCGCGTTGAGTTCCTCGCGGTGGGCGACACGGGCGGAGCCGGTGGCGAAGCGCGGGTCCTCGACGAGCCCGGGCAGGCCCAGGAACTGCTCGCACAGGGCCACCCACTCGCGCTCGTTCTGGATGGAGAACAGCACCTCCTTGCCGTCGGCCGCGGTGTAGGCGCCGTACGGCGCGATGGTCGCGTGCTGAGTGCCGATGCGCGGGGGCTGGGTGCCGCCGTAACGGGTGTAGTAGGCGGGCTGATTCATCCACTCGGCCAGCGCCTCGAACAACGAGACCTCCACAGCACGGGCCACGCCGGTGGTCGCCCGCGTGAACAGCGCGGTGAGGATGCCCGAGTAGGCGTACATGCCGGCCGCGATGTCGGCGACCGACACACCCGCGCGGGCCGAGCCGTGTTCGTTCCCCGTCAGCGAGACCAGTCCGGTCTGGCACTGCACCAGCAGGTCGTACGCCTTGCGGCCGGCCCACGGCCCGCTGGACCCATAACCCGAGATGGAGCACGGGATCAGCGACGGGAAGCGTTCGGCGAGCGCCTCGGCGTCCAGGCCCATCCTGGCGGCCGCGCCCGGGGCCAGGTTCTGTACGAATACATCGGCCCCGCTCAGAAGTTGCTCCAGGACCTTCCGTCCGCGGTCCGACTTCAGGTCGAGCGTCACGGACTCCTTCGACCGGTTGAGCCACACGAAGTAGCTGGACTCGCCGTGCACCGTGGTGTCGTAGCAGCGGGCGAAGTCGCCCCCGCCCGGACGTTCCACCTTGATGACACGCGCGCCGAGATCGGCCAGCTGGCGGGTGGCGAAGGGGGCCGCCACCGCCTGCTCGACGCTGACGACGGTGATGCCGGAGAGCGGCAGTTCTTCGGGGAGCTCGGTCATGGGGTGACCTCCAGGAGCGTGCGGGTCCCACAGCGGGACTGCCATCATGAATGCTCATGACAGCGGTGACGACATAGCACTGTGCAATGTGCCCCTGCGCGCGTCGGAGGGCAGGGGAAGGAAGGCCCTGGGACGTCACACAGGTCAGGGCAATCGTCACCGGGGCCGAGGTGGGCGGTGCCACGCGTGCCGGGGGCTGTTCCTCTCCATGGCGCGGATCGGCCGGGTCACCGCGGACTGCGCGCATGCCCTCCGCGCCGAACAGCTCAACGCTCCGAGCACCCCACGGCACGCCAGGACCATACGTACCCGTACCGCGCACGAAGCCTCTCCCTGATTCAGCTGCCGGGTCGCTGCTCCCCCCTCCCCCCCGGAAGGGCATGCTCAGTCACTAACTCGTTGCATAACGTGACACCGGACGCGGCGTTCAGGCGGCTCGCCCACCCTCCTCCACGGAAACTCAAAAAAATACGGGCGGCGATGTCGAGAACCCGCATCTGGCTCCGTCCCCGTAGTGAACGCGACCACAATGGGTCGCACCAGCACAGAGGAGAACCACCATGGCCAAGTACCTGCTGCTCAAGCACTACCGTGGCGCCCCGGCGGCGGTCAACGACGTGCCCATGGACCAGTGGACGCCGGAGGAGATCTCGGCCCACATGCAGTACATGCAGGACTTCGCGACCCGGCTGGAGGGGACCGGCGAGTTCGTCGACGGTCAGGCGCTCGCCCCTGAGGGGAAGTGGGTCCGGTATGACGGCGAGGGTCGCCCGCCGGTCACCGACGGCCCGTTCGCCGAGACCAAGGACCTCATCGCCGGCTGGATGGTGATCGACGTCGACAGCTACGAGCGCGCCGTCGAGCTGGCCGGGGAGCTGTCGGCGGCCCCCGGGGCGGGCGGGAAGCCGATCCACGAGTGGCTCGAGGTGCGCCCGTTCCTGGCCGCGCCGCCCACCATCACGGAGTGAGCTCTCCGATGGACGAGGCCCTGCTCCGGAGCCTCATTCCGAGCGTGCTCGCCATCCTCGTCCGCCGCGGAGCCGACTTCGCGGCGGCCGAGGACGCCGTGCAGGACGCACTGGTCGAGGCGGTCCGTGTCTGGCCGGACGACCAGCCGCGGGACCCGAAGGGCTGGCTGGTCACCGTGGCCTGGCGCCGGTTCCTCGACGCGACGCGGGCGGACGCCGCCCGCCGCCGGCGTGAGGATCTGGTCGACGAGGAGCCGACGCCCGGACCCGCACCCGCGGTGGACGACACGCTCCAGCTCTACTTCCTGTGCGCCCACCCGTCGCTGACGCCGTCGTCCGCGGTCGCGCTCACGCTGCGCGCCGTCGGCGGGCTGACCACGCGGCAGATCGCGCAGGCCTACCTGGTGCCCGAGGCGACCATGGCGCAGCGCATCAGCCGGGCCAAGCGCACCGTCTCCGGCGTTGGGGTATCCCGGGGAAAGTTCGACCAGCCCGGCGACGTCGCCACCGTGCTGCGCGTCCTCTACTTGGTCTTCAACGAGGGCTACTCCGGCGACGTCGACCTCGCCGCCGAGGCCATCCGGCTCACCCGTCAGCTCGCGGCCGCGATCGACCACCCCGAGGTGGCGGGGCTGCTCGCCCTCATGCTGCTCCACCACGCCCGGCGCGCCGCCCGGACCGCGCCCGACGGCAGCCTGGTGCCGCTCGCCGAGCAGGACCGCGGCCGGTGGGACACGAAGTCGATCGCCGAGGGCGTCGGGATCCTCCAGGCGGCCCTCGCCCGCGACCGGCTGGGCGAGTTCCAGGCCCAGGCCGCCATCGCGGCACTCCACGCCGACGCGCCCACCGCCGAGGAGACCGACTGGGTGCAGATCGTCGAGTGGTACGACGAGCTCGCCCGCCTGACCGACAGCCCGGTCGTCCGGCTCAACCGCGCGGTGGCCGTCGGCGAGGCCGACGGACCGCGCGCCGGCCTGGCGGCGCTCGCGGCGCTGGACGACTTGCTGCCCCGCCACACCGCGGTGGCCGCGTACCTCCACGAGCGCGACGGCGACCTGGCGACGGCGGCACGGCTGTACGCCGAGGCGGCCCGAAAGGCACCCAACCTCGCCGAGCGGGACCACCTGACGCGCCAGGCCGCCCGGCTCAACGACCGCCGGGGGCGCTGACGGGTCGGGCTCGGACTTTCCCGCCGCGTGGCACTTGGCGCGCCTCCGTGGCCAGACCGGTCTCCTCACAGTGCGGAGGCCGGCCGAGACCGGCTGCGCGACGCGTTGCCGGCGGGGCCGCTCAGCGGCGACAGGCCTGGTGCCTCAGTAGACCGGCCTGCTGAAGTGCCCGGTGAAGGTGGCCCATTTGCGACGGTTCGGCAGCCCGAAACGCAACTCACCCAAACCTGTCCACGAAGAGCCGGATACGAGGCCCCGCTCTTGCTCTCCGTCGCATAATTGACGTCTATGCGAGACATAAGGCGGTCGGAGCAGCCAGAGCCGACCGAGCACTACATCTTCCAAGACAGTCAGCCGGTGGTGCTGGAGTGCGGATTCCCATGGAATTCCGTGCCCGACCGGGATCCGCTCGCGCTGGAGCGAATCACCGCGCATCGTGCTGTCCGAGCGCTGGCCGAGCTGTGCGAGGGACTCATCAGACCCACGACGTTCGGCGTGACCGGAAACTGGGTGGACGAGTACGGCTGGCCGACGGTCGGCAATCCACCGCGGTGGAACTGGTTTCTGAAGACACCGCAGTCGCCGCCTGACGCCCGCTCACCTTACGTGGATCCGCAGGTCATGGAGACCGCGACGCTGGACGAGCGGTCGATGCTCGCCGCCATCGGCTGCACGCCAACTACTGCGCACACAGATTGATGTCCGTCAGCTGTCACATTCCCGCGTCGCGGCGCGTCAGGGCAGTGAGGAACTCACGAGACCCGGTCGGAGCAGGTCCGCCCCGGTGTCCGCCCGATGGGAGCATTTCTGATGTCTACCGCCTACGTCGTCGTCACCGTCCTGGCCGCTGTCATGGCGGGCTTCTCGGCCGCTTCCGTCTTCTTCCGCGCCGAGTGGGTCGTGCAGCCGATGGCTGACTACGGCGTCCCCCGCTCCTGGTTGCCCTGGCTCGGTACGGCCAAGGCAGCGGGGGCCGTGGGCCTGCTGGCCGGTCTGTTCCTTCCGGTGGCCGGTGTCGTGGCCGGGATCGGGCTGGTGCTGTATTTCGCCGGTGCGGTCGTCGCCGTCGTCCGGGCGCGCTGGTACGCACACATCCCGTTCCCGCTGCTGTACGCGGCGCCGGTGGTCGGCGCCTTGGTGCTGGGATTCACCGCCTGAGCCCTGCCGTCCGAGGGCCGCTTGAACGCTGGGTCAGTCGGCCGCTGCGGCCCCGACGAGGGACCACAGCGGCCACTTGCTGAGCAGACCGGATCAGAGCCGGTCGAGGATCTTGTTCAGCTTCCCGACTTCGGCGGACTGATGCGTGACGACATCGCCGGCGAGCTTCTTCGCCGTGGCGTTCTTGCCCTTCTTCTGCTCGTCGTTCGCCATCTCGATCGCGCCGTTGTGGTGGCCGATCATCATCTGCGCGAACTTCCTGTCGAAGTCCCTGCCCTTGGCGGCCATCAGGTTCTTCATGTCCTTGCCGGACATCATTCCGGACATGCCCGAGCCGTCCTTGGAGCCGGATCCGTGATCCATGCCGGGCATGCTGTGGTCCATGCCGGGCGCAGAGCCGCCCGACACCGGCTTGCCCCAGCCCTTGAGCCAGGACGTCATCTTCTGGATCTCGGGGTCCTGGGCCTTCTCGATCGCCGCGGCGAGGGACTTGATCTCCGCGTCCTCGGCCCGGCCGTCGGCGAGCTCGGACATCTCCACGGCCTGCTGGTGGTGAGGGATCATCATCTGCGCGAACATGACGTCCGCGTCGTTGAAGGCACCCGGAGCGGGGTTGGCGCCGGCGTCCTTGGTGGCCGTCGTCGACGGCTTGGCCCCGTGTTCCGTGCCGCTCACACGGTCGTCGTCGCTGTGGCCGCAGGCGGTGAGCAGCAGACCGGCGGCGGCAGCGATGCCGGCAACGGCGATACGGCGAATCCGGCGGCGGCGCACGCCGTGCTTGATGGCTGTCATGTCAAAACCTCGTGCTGTCTGTTCTACGGAAAGGGTGGGCGAACGGGGTGGCGCGGGCAGCGCAAGGCGCCCGCGGCGGCGTTCGGCCTAAATCCGCAGGACTGACAGCTGAGCGAGGTCCGGTGGTCTGCGCGGCGGGGGGTTGGGGCGCAGGGTGGCCACGACGCCGGCGCGAAGTCGCACCAGCCAGTCCGTCCTCCGGCTGAGCGCTGCCCGGAGGAGGCTGATGAGGACCAGGGCCCCGAGCACGGCCACGCACAGGGTGGTCATGTCCATTCCGGTGCCCGGAGTATGGGAGGACGGCTTGGCGTCGTCGGAAGCACCAGGTGACGAGACCGAGGCGGCCGCTGGCTTCGAAGCGGTCATGCCGCGGTGCTCAAGAGCGCCGGCGGCGGGACCATGAACCGCGGGCCCCATCGTGGCGCCGGAGGAATCGTCGGGATGCCCCACCGAGTGCATCACGAACACGCCCAGCGCGAGCACGACGATGAGCAGTAGGTGCCCCCAGGCGCCTGCCGCTCGGCTCGTCCGGCTCGTACTCACAGCGATCCCCTCCGGCGTTGACCCTACCGAAGGGCGCTGAGCACTGCGACGTCCAGTCCCCGCCGAAGCCCGCGACCTCCTCGGCGGTTCTGCCGTGGGAGCCGCTGACCGCAGCCCGCTCGGAAGGCGGTGCCTCCGAGAGCAAAAGGAATGGTGCGCGGCACGAAGAGTGTGGAGCATGGACGTCATGAGCGATGAGATCCGACGGCAACTGACAGCGGCCGCCGAGAAGCACCAGTTCACGCGCATCGTGCGCGCGCTTCCGGACAGTGACGAGATCGAGGGGTTCGTGATCTCGGTGACGCCCTCCTGGACGCTGGTCACGGAGTGCAACTCCCTTACGCTGAACGGCTTTGTGGCACTCAGAACCCGCGACATCGTCAAGGTCAGACGCCGGGGATCCGGCGATCTGATGGTGCGCTGGCTCCGGCGGCACGGACCCTGGCCTCCCCCAGGGCCGTCCGGCGCGATCTCACAGGCGGACATCCGGTCGCTGATGGAGTCGGCCGGCAGGCAGTACCACCTGATTTCCGTCCTCCAAGAGGATCTGGACCCCGACGTGGTGTACATCGGGGCGCCGGTGCGCTTGGGAAAGAACCGGCTCAGGCTCCTCGAGGTCAATCCGAGAGCCTGTTGGGCCAATGCCCCGTCGTCGTTCCGCTACGACGACATCACCCGAGTCGACTTCGGTGACCGGTACAGCACCATCCTTGGCTCCTTGGCGGGTCCCCCGCCACAGTGAGCCGTGCTCGTCATCCCTCGTGCAAGTGCCGGTCGGCCTGGCCGACGAGCCGGCCAGCCATACATCAGCCCCAGGCCCTGGGCGGCCTGGGGCTGATGTATGGCGTTGGCGTCACAAAGCAGTTCCATTGGTGAAATTATTGTTTCTTCTGTGTTGAACATCTGTCAAAAGGCGTCAACTACTGGCACGCTCCCCCTCGATTCACTCCTAATGCTCCACCGGGCATCCCACCCCTCGGCTGCCCGGCCGCTTCTTGGGCTGCGACGCCGCGGCCCTCACAAGGGAGACCGAGTTGAGACGGATCTCGTCCACCCCCCGCAAGAACACCCTGCGCGCTGCCGCGCTGGTCGCCTCCGCCGCCATGGTCGCCGTCGGCGTCCAGGCCGGCTCGGCCAGCGCGCAGCCGGACCGCGCGACCGGCGCCTCGGCGGTCCAACTCTCCACCGCACAGCGGGCATCCGCGATCAAGGATGCCCGGAGCAGCGCTTCCGCCACCGCCGCGAAGATCGGCCTCGGCGCGCAGGAGAAGCTCGTCGTCCGGGACGTCATCAAGGACGCGGACGGCACGGTGCACACCCGGTACGAGCGCACCTACGCCGGACTGCCCGTCCTCGGCGGCGACCTGGTCGTACACCAGGCCAGGAGCGGCAAGCACAGCGTCACCAAGGCGACCAACGCCCCGATATCCGTGGCCAGTACGTCCGCCGCGCTCTCCCCCTCCGCCGCGAAGAAGAGCGCACTCAGCGCTGCCGCCGCGAAGAAGGACACCGGCACCAGCGCCTCCGCCCCGCCGCGCAAGGTGATCTGGGCCGCTACGGGCAAGCCGGTTCTCGCGTACGAGACGGTCGTCACCGGCGTCCAGAAGGACGGCACGCCCAGCAAGCTGCACGTCATCACCGACGCGGCCACCGGCAAGAAGCTGTTCCAGAACGAGGCCATCGAGACCGGCTCCGGTACCAGCACCTACAGCGGCAAGGTCGCGCTCACCACCACCAAGAGCGGCTCGACCTACCAGCTCAAGGACGGTGCCCGCGGCGGCCACAAGACGTACGACCTCAAGCAGGGGACCTCGGGCACCGGCACGCTCTTCACCGACGCGGACGACGTATGGGGCGGTGGTCGCCAGACCGCCGGCGTCGACGCGCACTACGGGGCGGCCGTCACCTGGGACTTCTACAAGAACACCCTCGGCCGCAACGGCATCCGCAACGACGGCAAGGGCGCCTACTCCCGCGTCCACTATGGCAACAGCTACGTCAACGCCTTCTGGGACGACAGCTGCTTCTGCATGACCTACGGCGATGGCAGCGGCAACTCCGCCCCGCTGACCTCCCTCGACGTGGCCGCCCACGAGATGAGCCACGGCGTCACCGCCGCCACCGCGGGACTCAACTACAGCGGTGAGTCCGGCGGCCTCAACGAGGCCACGTCCGACATCTTCGGCACGTCCGCCGAGTTCTACGCCAAGAACACCTCGGACGTGGGCGACTACCTCATCGGCGAGAAGATCGACATCAACGGCGACGGCACTCCGCTGCGCTACATGGACAAGCCCAGCAAGGACGGAGCCTCGGCCGACTACTGGTCCAGTGGCGTCGGCAACAAGGACGTCCACTACTCCTCCGGTGTCGCCAACCACTTCTTCTACCTGCTGTCCGAGGGCAGCGGCGCCAAGGTCATCAACGGCGTCAGCTACAACAGCCCCACCTCAGACGGCTCCAAGGTCACCGGCATCGGCCGGGCCAAGGCCGAGAAGATCTGGTACAAGGCCCTCAGCACGTACATGACCTCCACCACCAACTACAAGGCCGCACGCACCGCGACCCTGAAGGCGGCAGGCGACCTGTACGGCACAACGAGCGCCGCGTACAAGGCGGTTGGCGCCGCATGGACGGGCGTCAACGTGAAGTAGGCGGGTTCGCGTAGTGCGTCCCGGCACCGGTGCCGGAACCGGTGCCGGTGCCGGGACGTAGCGCCGTCTTGCTTCAGCCGACGCGTGCCGGCGGTCCGCTCCGGCGACCGCCGGGCCGCTCCCGAGCGCGCCGTGCGCCGCCCGTGCCGCGCACACCCCTGACCTGCGACAGCCTCCCCCTGCCCGGCGGGCTCGCGGAGCGAGGTTCCACCGCTGGAGAGGGCAGTCACCCCGTGTTAGCGTGAACATATCCGCACCAAACGGATGCTCACCTACCTTCCTCGACCCTCCGGAGGAGATGGTGACCATGGCGCGGGACTCCCTGTTCCACGCCCGCCGGGCCGGCAACCGGCCTCGGACAAGCGAACAGACCTCCTCCCGTACCGCCGCGCGAGCCGCCGGCGTCGAGGCCAACGTGGACTGGACCGGCCTTCGCCAGCGCATGCGCGGCGCGTTGCTGCGGCCGGGAGACCCCGGGTTCGAGGACGCCAGGAAGCTTTTCAACCCCCTCAATGACGACCATGTGCCCGCGGCGGTCGCGCAGTGCGAGTCGGTGGCAGATGTCCGCGAGGGGGTGCTGGCCGCCGCGAACCGTGTTCCGCTGGCTGCCCGCAGTGGCGGCCATTCCTATGTCGGTTACTCGGCGCCGCACGGGGGCCTCACCCTTGACCTGCGACGCATGTCGGCCGTGGAGGTCCAGCCGGACGGCACCGCGATCGTCGGCGCCGGTGCGAACCTGCGCGATGTCTACAGCGGACTCGGCCGGGCGAACCGCTGTATGCCCGGCGGATCCTGTTTCACCGTCGGCATCGCCGGGGTGGCCCTGGGCGGCGGGATCGGCGTACTGCAACGCAAGTTCGGGCTCACCTGCGACCACCTCCTGGCCGCTGAGCTCGTCACCGCTGACGGAAGAACACTGACGGTCTCCGCCGCGCGTACCCCGGACCTGTTCTGGGCCCTGCGCGGTGGCGGTGGCGGCAACTTCGGGGTCGTCACACAGTTCACGTTCTCGACCGACCCGGCTCCGGCACTGACGGTGTTCCTGATCGTCTTCCCCGCGGGGAAGGTGACCGAGGTCCTGAGCGCGTGGCAACCATGGATCGCCTCCGCGCCCCGGGAGCTGTGGGCCAACCTCAACGTGTCGGGCGGGGATGTGCCGGGCTGCCGGGTGGCGGGATGCTTCGTCGGACCGAGCAACACATGCACTCCCTTGCTGGATGATCTGGTCGCGCGCTCCGGTGTGCTGCCCAGCCGGCGAACGGTCCAGGACCGGGACTACTTCAATGCCATGCGCTTCTTCTCCGGCCGACCCGACCGGGAGTCGTTCGTGGCATCGTCACGGGTCCTCAACTCCCCCGCTGCCGACCCTGCTGCCGTGAACACACTGCTCACCGGCCGCACAGGCATGGCCCTCATCCTTGACCCTCTCGGTGGTGCGGTGGCCGACGTGGGCGCGCAGCAGACCGCCTTCCCGCACCGCAGCGCATTCGCCACGGCACAGATCTATGCGAGCGCTACGGCAGCATCCGAAGCCGAAGTGACGCGCAGCGTCGCGGAAGTCGTGGCAGGGCTTGCCCACCTGGGCATCGGGGGCGGCTACGTGAACTACATCGATCCGGACCTCCCCGACTGGCCGACGGCCTACTACGGCCCGAACCTGGAGCGCCTGCGTTCCATCGCTCACGACTACGACCCGGACCAGGTGTTCGGCTTCCCGCAAGCACTGACGCAGCAGGCCTGAGCGCCGGTCGAGAGCAGGCCTGAGTGCGGGTCGATCGCGGACGGTTGCCACAACCCCCGGTCGGCCGCGGCCAGTTGCTACGCTCTCCAGATGCTCGTGAGCACAAGGATTCCCACTGATTCCGCGATCCACGACCTCTCCGTCGTCCACCACGCGGGGAGTTCCCTGATCGCCTGCGCGGATGAGCGGGGCGGGGTGTGGACGTGGTCTCCCTCGACCGGGGAATGGATGGCCCGGCCCCTCCCCTACGCCCACGCCGGGGACCCGGTCGTGGCAGAGTTCCCCGATGCCGAGAACAGCATCGACATGGTCGCCGCGCTGTCCGTGAACGGCAAGCTCCTTCTCGCAGCCGGCGGGGACGAACAGGAACCCGCTCTATGGGACCTCGGGAGCAGCGAACTCCTGTGGCGGACACCGCTCAACGGCGCCTACCTCGCCGAGGTGATCGCGCTCGACGGCGCGTTCGTCACCGCGCAGCAGTACTCCGAGGAGGTACGGCTCTGGTCGCCGGACGGCACGGACACCGTACTGGGCGAAGCGGGCGAGGTGTCCTGCCTCGGCGGGGCACGGATCGGTGACCGCTCCCTGATCCTGGCGGGCGGTTCGGGAGTCGAAGTCTGGGACGCCGCGACCCTCACCACCATCGCCACCTTCGATCCGGACGAGGAGCGGGTGTGGGCCGTGACGGCCTGCGCACTCCCCGACCGCACGGCGATCGTCGCGGGCACCGAGAAGGGCGACCTGTACGCCTGGGACCTTGATGCCGGACCGGACGAGCTGCTGTACGAACCGGTCGCCACCTCGCAGGGGCCCCTGGAGACGGTGGCGGTCGTGACGGTCGACGGGCGGCCTCGGGTGGTGACTGCGGGCCAGGATTCGCTGCGACTGTGGGACGCTGCCGAGGGGTTCAAAGCCGGCCACGTCCTCACGAGCGGGCACGACATCACGGCGATGGAGTCGGCGGTCGTCGACGGCCGTCGGGCACTCGTCACCTCCGGGCGCGACGGCGTACTGCGAATCTGGGACGCGTCCGACCTGGCCGCCACCCGGTAGTCCGGCCACAGCTCGGGTAGATCGTGGTCCTCATGGCCGGGTGCCGCTTACCGCCGTTGACGGCTGCCTTGTTCGTCCGCACGGTTGCTGTCGGCTGGTTCCCAGACCGAGCAGTCGTGCGCGAACATCACACGTCGTGGGTCGAAGTCGGCGAGCCGCTCCAGGCAGTGCGGATAGGCAGGAAGCGGCGGCTCCACGCCTTGGAGCGCGGCCTGTCGGGCCAGGTGGTCCGACGCGAACTGGGACGCGAAGTCGTGTGCCTGGCCGGCGAGGACCACGGTGCCGTCGCCTCGCCGGAGGACCAGCGACTGATGCCCTTGAGTGTGGCCGGGCGTCGGAATGATCCGGACTCCCGGCCAGAGCTCGGTCTCACCGGCGAGCTCCTCGTAAACCGCTCCGGGGAAATCGACAAGCTCATCGATGGTGTAGTCGCCGCGGCGGGCGGTGGCCAGCTCCACATCCTGGACCAGGATGGGCTTGCCGGCCAGGAGAGGGTTTCCTCCGCAGTGATCGAAGTGAAGATGACAGTTCACGACGACGGAGATGTCGGCCGGAGTGACTCCGGCTGCTGACAACGCGCCTTGCAACGGGCGCCGTTGGGGGCGGTAGTGCGCTTCGGTTCCGGAGTCCGCGTTGCCGATGCCGGTGTCGAAGAGAAGCAGTCCCCGGTCGTGCCGCACCAGGTAGGCGAGCACGGGCTCGACCCTGGGTTGCGGGCCGCCCGTCTCCGAAGCCGGCCGGATGAAGTACCCCAGATCGAGCCGACGCACCGTCATCTCCATCCCCATACGACCATCCTCGCAGCCCGTGACGTGCCGTCCAGATGCTCTGCCGATACTCCGCCGAGAGCGGAATCACCCTTGCAGTGACTATGAGTTGGGCGTCGGGCAGGTCGCTGCTGGACGCCAGATGGCCGTGCAGGATCCCCGCCGGTCACGTCCATGCGCTGCGTGCCGAGGACCGACAGCAGCCGTAGCGCCACGTCATGTGCGCTCCGCCCGGGCGGACTCCGCCCAGGCGGAGGTGAACCACCGTGGGTAGGTAAAGTCCACCCCCGACATCAGAGATCATCATGCTCCACTACCAGGGGGACGGATTGAGCACCACGGTATGGCTCCATAACCCGAGCCGGAAAGCCGCGGGCCGGGAAGCGCCGGAGGACGGGCGTGTCCGGCGGGAGATACGCCTCACCTCCCCCGCGTCCCAGGAGGACGGCCCCACAGACGGGCCGACCCGTGCCTACCTCGAACGTGACCTCCCGGCCGGCGGTCACGACGCCTACCGTGCCGCCCGTAAGGAAGGCGCCCGCGCTTTTCTGCTGTGGAGCGACGCATATCGTCGGCAGTTGCTGGCTCGTGTCGTGACCAAGTCCGCCGCGAAGGGCGAGGCGCGCGTTTTCGAGGTGCTCGGCGCCGCTGGTGAATCGCTGGCACTCATCTCGCGCACCCCTGCCATGCACGGCGGTCGGGGCCGGTCGCACTGGACCGTCGAACAAGCCGGACGACCGGCGGTTGTCGGTGCCAAGGGCCACCTCTTCTGGTGGTGCGTATGGTGGCTGCTGCTCCCGCTGTGGCTGGCCATCGCGGTGGGCAGCATCGTGGGGGGCGGTGACATCGCTCGAATGCCCCGCACCATCCGCTGGAAGTCATCCGGCGAGGAGGTTCTGGTCTGGGGCTCCGATGGCAACGACTTCGCCCTGACCGTCCTGGCCGACTGGTGGGACCCGCGCGTGACCGCCTCACTCGCCGCCTTGGTCAACAGCCACGACGGGTGGCTCGGCAAGCCCTGGGATGAGGGCAAGTAGGCGCGTCAGCCTCGTTGGGCGCGTTGGACGCGAATCCGGTTCGCTTCCCTATCCCTTCGCTTCCCAGGCAGGGTTCGACACGGCGATGGTGCGGCTCAGGTCCCGGACGTGGAGCCGACGCCACGGATCGTGGCGTCGGCCCCTGACCGCCTGCGGGGGCGGGGCGGCCCGGCCGGTGAAGCTCCTCGCGATCGCCGGTGTCACGGGTGATCGCGAGGCCCGGTCACGCGACCAGGCGCAGCCAGGCCGCCGCGAGTGCGGCGTGACCCGCCGGCGTCGGGTGTACGCCGTCCGCGGCCCAGTACTCCGGCCCGGCCGTCGCGGCGAGCCCGGCGAACATGCCGTCGGCGGCGAGCAGATGCGCGCCGTACTTGCGGGCGAGCTTGCGCACGGCCTGGATCTTCGGGTCCAGGTCGATGCGCCATTCCTCTCGCTCCTTCTCTCCGATGAGCGCGACACCGGCACCGGCCTCGACGACGCCGTCGATCGGCAGGAGGAACGGCTCGATGAGGATCAGCTGTGTGCCCGCCTCGGCGAGGGGCGCGAGCAGGCGGTCATAACCCGCTTCGAACTCCTCCACGGGGATCACGTACCCCTTCGGGTCCAGCGTGTGCCAGCCCATGTCGTTGACCCCGACGAGGATCGACACCACGTCCGGGCGCGCGTCGAGTACGTCTGTCTGCCAGCGGGCTTCGAGGTCCCTCACCTTGTGGCCCGCGATCCCGGAGTTCAGCCAGGTCACGGGCCGGTCCGGGTGCCGGAGTCCCCACTCCCCCGCGACGCGCAGCGGGTAGCCGAACCCGAGACCGTCTTCGCTCTCCAGCCGTTGGCAGTCGGTGATCGAATCGCCGGTGAACATCACGGTGCTTCCCGGTCGGACAGTGATCGTCATGTGCGCTCCTTGAACTCGGGTGAGGAGAGGCAAATGGCTGAGAGCGTTGATACTCCGGCGATTGAATCCGCATCGGAATGATTCCCTGCGCGCCCTTTTGGCGCCGGAAGGAAAGAAAAGGGAACGCCGTGGCCGCTAGGCAGTGTTTCTCGGATCTCCGGACGTGGGTGGGGTGTTGGGGTCAGGCTGGTTCCATGGGTCGTGGGGATTTAACGAATGCAGAGTGGCATCGACTGGAGTCGTTCTTGCCTCGTGGTGGTGCGCGTGGGGGTCGGTGGAGTGATCATCGGCGGGTGATTACGGGGTGCTGTACCGAGTGCGGACGGGTGTGCAGTGGCGGGATCTTCCCGAGCGGTTCGGGCCGTGGGAGACGGTCTACAAACGTCATCGCCGCTGGTCAGCGGACAGAACGTGGCAGAGGCTGCTGTCCCGTGTCCAGGCCGCCGAGGATGCTGAGGGCCGAATCGACTGGGACGTGTCAGTGGACTCCACCGCGGTGCGGGCTCACCAGCACGCCGCCGGCGCGAGGAAGGTGCCCCCCGCCGCGGTTCCTCAAAAGGGGGCCGGGCAGGGGACAAACCGGGTCGGTCCGGTGCTGCGGAAACTGGCTGTCCGATTGGAGAAGGTGGTCAGATCGGCGAATGCCTGGGACGCTCCCGCGGCGGCTTCACCACCAAAATCCACCTCGCCGCCGAGGGACGATGCCGACCCCTCGCGCTCGTTCTGACACCCGGGCACTACGGTGACGGCCCCCAGCTCGACCGGGTGCTGGAGCAGGTTTCCGTGCCCCGCACCGGAGTCGGACGGCCACGCACCCGGCCCGACCACGTCCTGGCGGACAAGGCCTACACCTCCCGCAAGAACCGCTGTTACCTGCGACGACGCGGAATCCGGCACACCATCCCCGAACGCCTCGACCAGCAACGACACCGGCACAACCGCGGCTCCGACGGCGGCCGGCCCACCGGATTCGACAGCGAACGCTACAAGAAACGCAACACTGTCGAACGCGCCATCAACCGCCTCAAGGGCTTCCGGGCCGTCGCCACCCGCTACGAGAAACGCGCCTACGTCTTCCTCGGGACCGTCACGGTCGCGACCCTCATGATCTGGCTCCGAACATGATCCGAGAAACAGCGCCTAAGGAGAACGCGGTGGCTGCTTCAGATTTCCGGGCCACCGAACCAATGGCCGGCGGCACGCTCGAACGCTTCACGATCAGGGGTGCGATCGCCTGCCCAGGCGACTACGCCGTCGGGGCGGACAAGCACGGCACCCAATCCGAGGTCGTTTCTCGCCGGACCGGCCGCATACCGCATCCGACTCTCCCAGCCCATCGCTGAATCGCGCAGGCATTGGTCAGTGCTGAAATCGAGCGCGACGCCCCGTCCGTCCCGCATCAGGTCGCCGAGGCGAGTGCCGTCTTCGAGACGAAGGTCCGGGGCGCTGCGGCCGACCAGTGGATGCTCGCTGCCGAGGTCGTATCGGATCGAGGCTCCCGACAGCCTCTCGAACATGTAGGTCGTTCCGTCACGGGTCCCGATCAGGTCGCGAACCACCGCTTGGATCGCCTGACCATGCGGGTCCGGCCGCATGGCCGCCACCTGGGCGCGCGTCCAGTCGAGCACCGCTGCGCCGATCGGATGGCGCTCGCTGGTGTAGGTGTCGAGCAGCCCGTCCGGCGCGTACCCGTGCACGGTCGCCGCGAGCTTCCACCCCAGGTTCATGGCGTCGCCGATGCCGGTGTTGAGTCCCTGTCCGCCGAGGGGCGAGTGGATGTGAGCGGCGTCGCCCGCGAGCAGGACGCGTCCCCGCCGGTAGGTCGTCGTCTGCATCGCCCGATCGGTGAAGCTCGAGGCGAGATGCACCTCGCTCAGCGTCACGTCGGTGCCGGACACACGGCGCAGCACCGCCTGGAGATGGTCGCGAGTCGGCTGCTGCGAGCGATCGAACGCGCCGCCGTCGAAGTCCATCATGCCGATGTGCCCTTCCGAGGGCTGGAGGTACATGCCCGTCGGCGTCAGGTTGATCCCGGAGCGCAGCTCCTCTGCATCGGCCACGGTGACGTGCATGGAGTAGCCGGTCAACTGCGGCTCGGTGCCGACGAATTCGAAGCCCGCGAGCCCACGCACCGCGCTGCGTCCGCCGTCGCAGCCGACGACCCAGCGCGCCGCGTACTCGTGCTCGCCGGCTCGCGCGACCACGCTCTCCTCGTTCTGGACGATGGCTGAGACCGTGACGCCGTGCCTGATGTCCACGCCGAGCTGGGATGCCTGCTCGGACAGCAGCGTCTCGACCGATTCGAGGTGGGTCAGCAAGACCTCCATCGCCGGGCTGGGAAGCCGGTACGGCAGGGCGGCGACATCGACCAGGGCCGGATCGAGCACCATGCCGGCGAAATGGCCGCCACGAAGGGCCGACGGCTCGTGCGCGTCGGGATCCGCGCCGGGATCGTCGTGGACACCCGATGCCTTCAGCAACTGATGCAGCATCCCGCGGCGGTAGAACGCCTCGACCGACGCGACGGACAGGCCCCGCATCCCGAGCGGTTTCGCCTTGAACGGGGAGTGAGGCTCCGGGGCCCGCTCAAGCACCAGGACAGAGCAGCCCGCGAGGCCAAGCTCGCAGGCAAGGAACAAACCAACCGGGCCGGCGCCCACGATCACTACGTCATGCACGAGAATTCCCCTTCCCCAAACCACAGCCGGATGGACACCCGGCAGGACTTCTCCAAAGGTGCCGGACCTCACCGACATCGGACCGACAGTCCCCGATATGCCACCGACACCACAGCTCCGCCGCTCGATCACCCCTGATCAAAGCGCCCATCCGATCAGCCAGGAGGATGCTTCTCAGGTCTCCACCCCAGGGAGTGGGAGATGGGGTGACAGCTGGATGCACCGACGGCCTGACGCGGGGTGGTGACACCGCAGGCATCAGACCCCCCGAACGCCGGAGTACCACGCCGTCGCACACCCCCGGAGTACCACGCCGTCGCACACCCCGGAATGCAACGCCGTCGCGCACGCCCATGACACACGCCCATGACACACCGCCCGTGGGAAGATCCCTTCGCACCACGTGCACTGGTGCCGACCGTGGAAGGTGACGATGTACGCGATATCCCTGGGCGACGACGGCGCTGAGCTCCGCCCGCTCGAACCGTGGCAGGCCGAGGAGTTCCTGGCCCATGTGGACCGGGGGCGGGAGTTCATCGGGCAGCACAACGCGCTGCCCGACGTCGTCACGGACCTGGTGTCGAGCCGTGCGTTCCTCCAGGCGTACGCGGAGAAGGCGGCAGCCGACGCCGGGCGGCTCCACGGCATCTGGACGGACGGCGAGCTGGTCGGCGCGGTGCTCTTCCGGAGGATGGACGTCGAGCAGGGCATCGCCGAGGCGGGCTGCTGGCTGGAGCCGTCCGCGGTGGGCAAGGGGCTGGTGACCCGGGCGGCGCGCCTGATCATCGATTGGGCCGTCGAGGAGCGGGGCATCCACCGCGTGGAGTGGGTGGTCTCGGCAGCGAACGGACCCAGCATCGCCGTGGCCCGGCGGCTCGGGATGACGAAGGACGGCGTGCTGCGGGAGAGCTACCCGTACCGGGGGAAGCGGCACGACGAGGAGATCTGGTCGGTACTCGCACCGGAGTGGCGGGCGGGCAAGCAGGCTTCCTGAGGGCCTGCGTGGCCCAGCCCCGCTCGGTTCGTCACGTGGCTGCTATCCGGCCGCCCAGTGCGGATTGCGCACCCCCATGAACCATTGACCGACGTCGGCCCTTCTCGGCTCCGTCGTTCATGGCTCTTTCCTCACTTGCCGGCTGCCGACTGCCCCGTGACGACTCCCGTACTCCCGGGCGGCAGCCGTGAGTTGATCCACCTCCGGCGCTCCTTGAATCCGCCCTGCCCGAGCGCCGCAATACCCCGAAAGAGCGACCCGCACTGTTCGAGTGCCCGCAGGTGCGCGCAGACCAACTGCCCTGCGCGCTCCGCCGGCAACCGGAACATGCGTTCACCATCTGCCCCCGAAGTACCCGTTACGGGGCGCGATCCGGGCCAGTTCTTAGAGCACCTGTACTCATCGCTCCTCCTGGAGGAAACGTGATTCCCTTAGGCGCTCCTGAGCATGGCCCCGCCGCGTTCGAACATCACCCGGTCTCCCCCTGCCTGCCCCAGTGCTCCTCGGGGCTTGTGGTTGACGCTTCCGTGCCGGGCACTCGCGGCTCCTCACGACCGGTTACGGGGTGGTGGGTATGAGCAGGAAGACCGCGTCGGCCGATACCCCCGATCCGCGAAAACGGGTGCCCGCACCCCGCCGTGGATCCCTCGCTCTGCCGCCGGCGGCGGTGCCCGCAGGCCCGGCGAGTGACGACATCACCGAGGAGCTCGAAGAGGCGTACTGGTCGATCTACGACGGCGCCGCGGCCACGGCGACGGTGGGACAGCTCCTCGCCCGGCTCCCCCGTATCGTGCGCCAGATCGGCCAGTTGGCGTGGCAGGCCGACCGGCCGGCCACCGTGGCCGTCGTGGTGCTCCAGTTGGTGTCCGCGGCGATGTCCGCCTTCGGCCTGGCAGCGTCCGTGGCCGTCCTCCACCAGCTGTTCGCCCAGGGGCCGACCCCGGACAAGGTCCGCTCCGCCGTACCGCAGATCCTGCTCGTGGTGGCCTTCCTCTCCGCCCGGGCCCTGCTCGAAGCCGGGGTCGCCGTCGCGCAGGCCCGTGTCACTCCCAAGATCCGCACCGCGCTGGAGAGCGACTTCCTCCAACTGACCGCGCACGTCCGCCTGGAGGTGGTCGACGACTCCGACTGGCACGACGACGCCTACCGGGCCAATGACCGCGGGCTGTTCTACGCGCGGCAGATCGTCGGCCAAGTCGTCGCCATGGCCTCCGCCTTCCTGGGGCTGATCGGCACGGCAGGCGTCCTGACCGTCCTGCACCCCCTGTTGCTCCCCCTGCTCCCGCTGTCCGTCCTTCCCGTGGGAGCCGCGGCCGTGCGCACCGCGCGGGCCCGCTTCCACAGCTTCAAACGGTGGAATGCCCTACAGCGCCGGGTGCGGGTCTTCTCCTGGCTCCTGCTGGACCGCGACTCGGCCGCCGAACTGCGCGCGGACACCGCTCAACGGGCCCTGCTCGACGAGCATCACCGCCTCACGACCCGCATCGCCGAGGAGGACACCCGCCTGGGGGTGAGTGCCGCTCTGCTGACCCTGGCCGGGCGTGGCCTGGGAGGGGTCGGGGCCGGAATCACCTACACCGCACTGGGGGCCATGATGATCGCCGGGTGGCTGCCGCTGGCGGCCGGCGCGGGCGCGGTGATCGCCATCCAGGTCAGCCAGACCTCGCTGACCCGGTTCGTCGATGTCGCCCACCTGGTCTACGAGCACGCGATGTGGGTGACCGACCTCCTGGACTTTCAGGAGCGATGCCGCACCCTTCAGCCCCGCCGGCGCAAGCGGACGGCACCCGAATCCGTAAAAACGGTCAGCCTCCAGAACGTCAGCTACACCTACCCCGAAAAGGAGACCCCGGCGCTCAAGGACATCTCCATGACCCTGCGTGCCGGGGAGACCGTCGCCTTCGTCGGCCTCAACGGGTCCGGCAAGAGCACGTGTTCGCGGCTGATCGCCGGTCTCTACGACCCGCAGGAGGGGGTCGTCCTCTGGGACGGGGTGGATGCCGCGGACCTGGATACCGAGTCCCTCCAGAGGCGGGTGGCCACTGTGCTCCAGGACCCGGTGCATTTCCCCTTCAGCGCACTGGCGAACCTCACGGTCTCCCGTGGCACGCTCACCGAGGCGGACCCCCAGCGGGCGCTGGACGCCGCGCGGGCCTCCGGCGCCGAAGAGGTCATCGCAGGGCTGCCCGGCACCTGGCAGGCGCTGCTGTCCAAGCGGTTCCGCGGCGGCCAGGAGCTGTCGGCCGGCCAGTGGGCGAAAGTCGCCGTGGCCCGAGGCCTGTACAAGAACGCCCCCGTCCTGCTGCTGGACGAACCGACCGCGAGCATGGACCCGCGCGCCGAACACGACGTCTACCGGGCCGTGCTGCGCGACAAGCTCCGCGACGACCAGATCACCGTGCTGATCTCCCACCGCCTGGCCAGCGTCGTCGAATGCGACCGCATCTACGTATTCGACGACGGGCAGATCACCGAATCGGGCTCCCACCAGGAACTCATGGCTCTCGGGGGCGACTACGCCCAGATGTTCACCCTCCAGGCAGCCGGCTACCAAGCCGCGTCCGCGGCGCCCGGATCCGAAGCCGGGGCGGTGCACGAGTGAACGAGGAGGCCTCACAGCCCGACTCCGCCCTGCCGTAAGAACACCCGCAGGCGAACGCGGCGTAGGCGTCGTCGGCGATCAGCACGTCGGGTGGTGATCAGGACCTCGGGCAGTGATGCTGACACCGGCCATGTCTCCGGTATGGCCGGTGTCAGAGCCGTGACAGTCGTATGTCAGGTCCGTCGGCGATGGTGGCGCAACAGCCGCCACGAAAGGTACTCCGATGAGTCGAACGGTTCCCATTCCGCAGGGCCTCCCCATGGAGCGGGACGCAGGCCCCTTCGCCCCGCCGCGCGACATCTCCCGGCTGCGCGAGGCTCGCCCGGTCAGTCCCATGGTCTTCCCCGACGGTCACGAGGGCTGGCTCGTCACCGGCTACGACGCGGTCCGCCGGCTGATGGCCGACACCCGGTTCAGCTCCCGCCAGGACATCGGCATTCTCCACGTGCCGTACGAGACCCCGGGCATGCCCGCCCCCACCGAACCGTCCCCGCAGATTCCGGGCGTGTTCATCGCCATGGACCCGCCGGACCACACCCGGCTGCGGCGCAGGCTCACCGGCGCCTTCACCGTCAAACGCATGAAGCAGCTCGAAGAGCACATCAGCGACATCGCCGAGCGGCAACTGGACGAGCTGGCGCGCCTTGCCCCACCGGTCGACCTGGTCAAGGAGTTCGCGCTGCCGGTGCCCTCGCTGGTGATCTGCGCACTGCTCGGTGTCCCCTACGCGGACCGGGAGACCTTCCAGGTCAACTCCGCCAAGTTCTTGGAAAAGGACGTGTCGCTGGAGGAGAAGATGGCCGCGTACACCGGGCTGACCACGTACCTCTCCGAACTGGTCACACGCAAGCGCGCCGCCCCCGGCGAAGACATACTGTCCGACCTGGCCCGCCAGGACGACCTCACCATCGAGGAACTGACCGGCGCCGCCTTCCTCCTGCTGCTCGCGGGCCATGAGACCACCGCCAACATGCTGGCGCTGGGCACCTTCGCGCTCTTGGAGCACCCCGAGCAGCTGGCCGAACTGCGCGCCAATCCTGACCTGATGCCCGGCGCCGTCGAGGAACTCCTGCGCTTTCTGTCCATTGCCGACATCTTCTATCGCTACGCCACGGAGGACATCGAACTCGGCGGCGAAATCATCACCAAGGGATCGACCGTCGTTGTCTCGCTGCTGGCCGCCAACCACGACCCCCAGCGCTTCGACAACCCCGACACCCTGGACATCCACCGTACGGCCCGCGGTCACCTGTCCTTCGGCCACGGCATCCACCAATGCCTCGGACAGCAACTGGCCCGCATCGAGATGCGCGCCGGTTTCGAGGGACTGCTGCGTCGCTTCCCGACCCTCGAGCTCGCCATCCCCGCCGCCGAGGTGAAGCTCAAGACCGACATGAACATCTACGGCGTCCACGCACTGCCGGTCACCTGGACGGAAACGGCCCGGTAAGACCGCCCGCCGAGCGCGTCAGCACGACAACTGCCCGCAGTACGTCAACAATGGGGTGCCCGCCACCCGCCCATGACAAAATCAGCGGGTGCAGATCGGGATGCTGGGTCCGTTCGAGATACGCACGGACGACGGCGGCTCGGTCGACGTGCCGGGCGCGCGGCTGCGCGGACTGCTGATCGCCCTCGCGCTCAAACCGGGTCACGTGGTCCCGAAGGCGTCGCTCGTCGACTGGATCTGGGGGGAGCAGCTGCCCGCCGATGCGACGAATGCCCTCCAGCGCTTGGTTTCCCGGCTGCGGAAGGCACTGCCGGACGGGGTGGTCGAGAGCCGGACGGACGGCTACCGGTTGACGGTGCAGCCCGACGCCGTCGACGCCGTACGGTTCGAACGCCTCGTCCTCGCGGGCCAGGCCTGCACCGAGGACGCTTCCCGGCGGGCGCGGCTGCTGCGCGAGGCCCTCGATCTGTGGCGCGGTGCGGCCATGCAGGACATCGGTCTGACGGACAGCGCCGCGTTCGACGCCGCGGTCGACCGGCTCGAAGGGTTGCGCCTGACCGCCACGGAGGAGCGGTTCGACGCGGAGGTCACCCTCGGGCGCGGTGCGGACCTGGTCCCGGAGCTGACCGAGCTGGTGGCCGCGCACCCGCTGCGGGAACGGCTCGCCGCCGCGCTGATCCGCGCCCTCGCCGCGTCCGGTCGCGACAGCGAGGCGCTGTTGGCGTACGAGCGCGTGAGGGAGGCCCTGGCCGATGCGCTGGGCGTCGACCCCTCGCCGGAGCTGGCCGCGTTGCACGTCGCGCTGCTGCGGGGCGAGCTGGGGCACGGCCTGCGGCGAAGGGAAGCGAGCCGCAGGACCAACCTGCGCGCCGAGCTGGCCACCTTCGTCGGCAGGGGAGCCGATGTCGCCGCGGTCCGCGAGCTCCTCGCCGAGCACCGGCTCACCACCGTGATCGGGCCGGGCGGCGCGGGGAAGACCAGGCTGGCCACGGAGACGGCGCGCACGCTGCTCGGCGACCTGCCGGACGGGGCCTGGCTGGTGGAGCTCGCCGCGATCGGTGCGGACGGCGACATGGCGCAGTCGACGCTCACCGCGCTCGGCCTCCGGGACGCCCTGCTCGGTGAGGCCCCGAACGCGGAGCTGACGGACCGGCTCATCGCCGCGATCCGCGAGCGGGAGGCGCTGCTGATCCTGGACAACTGCGAGCACGTGATCGAGTCCGCGGCGGTGTTCGCCCACCGGGTGCTCGGGGAGTGCCGACGGCTGCGGATCCTGGCGACGAGCCGGGAACCGCTCGGCATCACCGGGGAGGCGCTGTGGCCGCTCGAGCCGCTGGCCCTGCCGGAGGGGGACGCGGGCCCGGGCGAGATGGAGTCCTCACCCGCCGTCCAGCTGTTGCGGGACCGGGCCGGGGCGGTGCGCCGGGATCTCGTGGCCGATGCCCCCACGCTGGCGACGATGGTGCGCGTCTGCCGGGCGCTGGACGGGATGCCGCTGGCGATCGAACTGGCCGCGGCCCGGTTGCGCACCATGTCCATCGACCAGCTCGCAGGCCGGCTCGATGACCGGTTCCGCCTGCTGACCAGCGGCAGCCGGACCGCGCTGCCACGGCACAAGACGCTGCGCGCGGCGGTCGACTGGAGTTGGGAGCTGCTCACCGACGCCGAGCGGAGGGTCCTGCGCAGGCTCTCGGTGTTCTCCGGCGGGGCAAGCCTGGAAGCGGCCGAACGGGTCTGCGCGGGCGACACGGTCGAGCAGGAGCAGGTGCTGGAGCTGCTCACCGCGCTGACCGAGAAGTCGCTGCTGCTGGCCGAGGAGGGCAGTGCCCCGCGCTACCGCATGATCGGCACGATCAAGGAGTACGCCGGGCACCGGCTAACGGAGGCGGGGGAATCGGAGCAGGCGCGCCACGCACATCTGGCCCACTTCACCGAGCTCACCGAGACCGCGGAGCCACACCTGCGCCGCGCCGAGCAACTGGTCTGGCTGGCCAGGCTCGACGCCGAGCACGACAACATCGGTGCGGCGATGCGCGGCGCGCTCGCGGCGGGCGAGGCGCAGGCGGCGATGCGGCTCGCGGCGGGCGCGGGCTGGTACTGGTGGCTCGGGGGACACAAGACCGAGGGCATGGAGCTGATCACCGCGGCCACCAGGACGCCCGGCGAGGTGACCGACGAGGACCGGGCCACGGTGTACGCCGTGGGCTCGATGTTCGTGACCTCGGGGCTGGGTGACGAACACCTGGCCGCGGAGTGGATCCACCAGGCGTACCGGTTCGGCCGGCGCAGTCGGCACAGCCGGCGCCGCCACCCGGCGATGGGGCTCGTCGCCCCGCTGGAACGCATGCTTCAGGCGCCCGACGCGTTCCTGCCCGCATGGGACCCGCTGCTCGACGACGAGGATCCCTGGGTACGCGCGCTGGCCCGGCTGCACCTGGGCAAGATGCGGATCGTGCTCGGCCATGACGGGCGGGACGCGGACGCCTACCTGGAGAAGGCGCTCGCCGAATTCCGGTCGCTCGGCGAGCGGTTCGGGATCTCGTTCGCCCTGACCGAGCTGGCGGACCGGATCGCCGTGCGCGGAGACTTCGCCGGTGCGTGCGAGCACTATGAGGAGGCGATCGCGGTCGTCACCGAGATCGGTGCCACCGAGGACGTCCTGCGCATGCGGTCGCGACAGGCGCAGCTGTACTGGCTGCTGGGCGACAAGGACGCCGGTGCGGCCGCCATCGCCGAGGCACAACGATGCGCGGAGCGGGTCACCTGGCCGGGCGCGCTCGCCTTCCTGGCCCTCTCGAAGGCCGAACTCGCCCGGTGGGACGGCAACGCCGCGGAGGCGCACAGGCAACTCGGCGTCGTGACGGCCGTGCTGGGCGACGAAGCGGAGCAGGCGAGCCTCCGCGCGGTGACGCACGACCTGCTCGGCTACCTCACCGACGACCCCGGCGAGGCGCGGGCGCACCGCGCGGCGGCCTGCGAGGCGGCGTCCGAGGCAGGACACGCGCCGCTGATCGCGCGGGTGCTCGTCGGGGTCGCGGACCTGGCACTGCGCCGCGACGCGCACGAGCAGGCCGCGCGGCTGCTCGGGGCGAGTACGGGCGTGCGCGGGCTGCCGGACCGCTCCCACCCGGATGCGGCTCGGATCGAGCAGACCGCGCGGCGCCACCTCGGCGACGAGCGGTTCGCCGAGGCAACTCGGGAGGGAATGCGGACCAGTTGGTCTCAGCTGGTCGAGGTCACGCTCACTTCTTGAACGTGAAGGCGGCCGCCCACGCATCACCCATGACTTGAGGCGTGCCTCCCGCCACACCACCACTGCAACGATCCCGTGATCGACAAGACCCATTCAAGCCCCCTCAGGGCGTCGGCGCGTTGAGCCGGGTGACGTCCACTGAATGTGCGCCGAGCTGTGGCCGCGGTATGAGTACCCACAGTGCGGCCGCGGCGAGCGTGCCGGCCGTAAGGACGACGAGCCCGGTCCGGCCGGTGGCCCATCGGGCACGGAAGCGGATGGGGTCCTCGACCGCCGTCTTGGACAACACGGCGGCCGCGAGGGAGAGGGTGATCAGTACCGCGGTACGTGGCCACCCGCCGAATCCGAGGACTTCCCGGGGCAGCAGCACGTAGAGGGGCCAGTGCCACAAGTAGATGCTGTAGGAGAGGTCGCCCAGCCGGCGGGGAACGGCGCTGCCCAGTACGCGGCCGATCCGTCCCCCCGGGGAGCCGGCCAGCAAGGCGATCAGCACAGCCGCCGCAAGGGAGTGCAGGAACAAGCCTCCGCTGAACAGGGACGGTGAACTCTCCCCCTCGATGAGGAACCAAGACGCCCCCAGTCCGCAAGCCAGCAGGCCGCACAGGACGTCCGCCGGCCGGCCGCTCAGCGGGGCGAGGGCCTTGCGGGCCGGTGCGGTGGCGGCGAGGGAGCCGAGCAGCAGGGAGAAGGCACGGGTGTCGGTGCCCTCGTACACGCGCGTGGAGTCGATGGCATGGGGCAGGACGACCATGCATGCCAGCGCGGCCAGCGCGCCGGCCGCGGCGACGGCTGTGAGGCGTCGGCTCCCGGACCGCCCCCGTGCCAGGACGGCGACCACGAGCGGCCACACCAGATAGAACTGCCATTCCACCGCGATGCTCCACAGGTGGCTGTAGACGCGGCTTCCTGCGGCGTTCCAGTAACCGATGTGCTCGCTGATGAAGTGCCAGTTCGTCGCCTGGGCAGCGACCCACGGTGCGTCGTCGAGTGCGAAGCCGAGCTGGGCCGGCGAGCCGAAGGCCCACGTCAGAAGCAGGGTGCCGACGCCCATGACGGTCAGTGCGGGCAGGAGGCGGCGGGCCCGCCGGCCCCAGAAGCCGATGAGGTTGATCTTGCCTGTGTGCGTGGCTTCCGTGAGCAGCAGGCCCGTGATGAGGAATCCGGAGAGGACGAAGAACAGGTCGACGCCGAGGAAGCCGCCGCCGAGGTGCCCGGCGTGAAAGAGCAGGACGGCCAGGACGGCGACGCCGCGCAGGCCGTCCAACGGTGCGATGTGTGCCCGGTCCTGCCCCGGGGTGCGGCGCGAGCGCCGGTGGCTGCGCGGCGCGAGCGTGGAAGTCGGCATGGTGGCGGGTCCTGTTCGGGTGATCGGTGCGTGTGGCGAGGCCCGGCGGTGCAGAGGGAGGTGCCGGCGGGCGCCGGGAGGGATGCGTTCTGCCGTGGGCACGGTCGTGGCGGACCAGGAGCGGCCTCTCCGGCCCAGGCGGGTGAAGTCGCCGGGGCCGGAGAGTGCGTGGGGTCACGGACGGGCCGGCGCCCTGCTTCGGCGACCTGCTTCGGGGCCCGCTTCGGGGCCCTGCTTCGGGGCCCTGCTTCGGGCCCGGCCCGCACCGGCGCGAGGCGGGTCAGCCGCAGTTGAGCTTTGCGAACCCCTCGTCCTTGGTCCACGAGCCGTTGGCCCACTGGCTCGGTGCGGACGGTGTGAAGCCGTGCAGCTTGCCGAGTTCGTCGGTGAACCACTTGGCGAAGGCGGCGGATCCCTGCTGGCAGGAGTGGATGCCGTCCGACGATCGCTGGGCCTTCGGGGCGGCGTTGTCGTTGCCCCACAGGGCGGATGCGTTGAGGAAGCGCACCTTGCCGCCGCTGTTGTCAGCGATCGCTTGTGCCACCTTCGGCGCGCTTTCGATGGCGCTCTTGTGCGGCTCGTAGAAGTTGTCGATCTTGAACGGCGGGGCGGAGACGATGATGAGTTGGGCGCCGGCCTCCTGCGCGGCCTTGGCCAGGCGCTCGTAGGAGCTGCGCTGCTGGTCCTGGTCGCCCCAGTCGTAGGTGGTGATCTGGTAGGCGATGACGTTCGGGTGGAAGGAGGCGACGTTTTCGGGGAAGTCCTTCCAGGTGCTCTTGGAGAGTTCAGCAGAGGGCCCGTCACCCTTGACGACGGTTCCGCCGCCGTCGGAGGCCGCGGACTTGAACTCCACACCGCTCGCCTTCAGCGCTGCCTGGAGGGGCGGAGCCTCGGCGTCGGCGATCGAGTCCCCCATCCACAACACCCGCTTGCCGGTGCTCTCCCGCGCCGGGGGCGAGCCGGCTCCGGCCGTGTCCTGGCCGCTGGATTCGGTCCTACCGCAGGCGGTCGTTGCGGCCAGCGCGGACCCGATGACCAGGAGGAGTCCGGCGGTCGCCGCCCTGCGCAGGGGCGAGTGGACGGAGGTGTCGGTGCGCCGGCCGCTGCGATGCGCAGTGTTCTTGAGGTGCATGCCGACGACGTAACCACCGCCAGGAGCGCCCCGGGCGGGGTGTCATCCCTTCATCACACACCGGGAGAATCGCTGTCACGCGGCGGTAGCAGCCGGGTCATGTGCCGTGCCGGCCGGCAGGCGTCTGAGAGCCGTCGGGCGCCTGTGGCCGACGGGCTCCTACGGCCACCGGAGCTTGCAACCGCCGAGCACTCGGTCTGCCGGAGCGTGGGTACTGCTCGCGTCACGGGTGCTTCGCCGCGGCCGGGTACGCGTTCCCGACGGAGTCGCAGCGCACATCCCAGGTGTCGTCGATCTGACTGCCACTCTGCCTGTCGGTCCGACCCTCGTGGACGCGCACCAGAACTTTGGTCTGATCCCGGTCGCGGGCTTTCGCCGCGGTGCAGACCAGCTGGCTGACGGCCGCATGATCCAGGCGTTCCACGGTGGTGGGCAACCGCAGGTCCACGACGCCGTTCCGGCCGGCTTCGGCGGTGACCCGCCCCTTCATGGCCGGCACCAAGGTGGTCAGACCGCGCTTGCGCTCCGCCTGCGAGGGGCCCTTCAGGAGCAGATCGATGGCTTCCTGGGGGCTGATCGACGAAGTGGAAGTGCGTGCCGCGTAGCGCAGACCGGTCGGGCCGACGAAGAGCAGCCGCGCGTCGTGTGCGCGTGCCCCCGGCTGGAGTGCGCCGCTTGCGGGCGCACCGGCAGTCGTGGGGGCGGTCGGTGAGATACCGCAGCCGGCCAGCAGCAGTGCGGGCAAAAACATCAGGAGCCGGCCGGGACGCGGGCCGGGCGCAGGGCGTTTCACGTGTGCTCCGCTGAGGGTGACGGGGGTTCTCGGAATGAGCCGCGGCAGGGGCCCATCGGCAATGTCACCGTGAACACCGCTCCGCCGTCAGATGAGTTGGCCGCCGTCAAAGTGCCCTGGTGCAACCGTACGTTTTCCAAGGTGATGGCCAGTCCCAGCCCGCTGCCCTCGGAGCGGGCGCGCGCCGCGTCGGCTTTGTAGAAGCGGTCGAAGACATGCGGCAGTACGTCCTCGGCAATGCCGGGTCCCTGGTCGGAGACCTCGATGACCAGTTGTTCGCCGCCGCCCGCCGTACGTGTGCGTACCCGAACCGGGGCGTCACCGTGCCGGAGGGCGTTGGCCACCAGGTTGGCGACGACCACGTCGATGCGCCGCGGGTCGAGGCGGGCTCGCAGCCCGTCCGGTACGTCGGCCACCACTTCGTCGGTCGTCCAGGCGCGCAGCTGGAGTGTTTTGCCGATGGCTTCGCCGAGATCGACCTCGTCGAGGTGGAGGGCGGCCGCGCCCGCGTCGAAGCGGGAGATTTCCATCAAGTCCGCTACCACGCGGGTGAGTTTGCGGGTTTCGTCGCTGATCAGCTGCACGGCTTCGGCGGTTTCCGCGTCGAGCCGGCCGGAGACGGCGTCCTCGTCGAGGACTTCGGTGACGGCGCTCATCGCGGCGAGCGGGGTGCGCAGTTCGTGAGAGACGTCGGCGGCGAAGCGGCGCGCACCTGCTTCCAGGCGCCGCAGTTCGCCGTGGTCCCGTTCCAGGGCGGCGGCCATGGTGTTGAACGTCCGGCTGAGGTCGCCGAGTTCGTCGTGCCCGGTGGCGTCCAGGCGGGTGTCCAGTGCCCCGTGGGTGATGCGTTCGGCGGCGGTGCGCAGTTGCCGTACCGGTTTGAGTCCCCGGCGGGCGGCCAGCAAGGCCGGGACGAGGGCCAGGGCGAGGGCCAGGGCGGCACCGGCCTGCGCGGCGGTGACCAGGGCGGCGATGTCCTTTTGCTCGGCGTTCAGGGAGAACGCCGCGTAGACGGTAAGGCCGGAAGGCTTGCCGCCGGGGCTGAAGAGGACCGGCACACCGATGGCCAGCCATGGCTCGCCCTGGTGGTCATAGCGCTGGTAGACGGCCTTCCCCCGCGCGGCGACGGCGCTGCGCAGCGCAGCGGGAACGTCGGACGCCTTCGGGCTTCCCGCCACCGGCTTGCCGTCCAGGTAGGCGGCCTGGGAATGCCAGTTGCGGGCCGCTCCCGCGCGGTCGAGCTGGAGGGTGAGGTTGCGCAGGTCCTGCGCGGTGGGTGGGAAGGGCACGTCCGGGGCAAGGGACTCGGCCTGGGCTCGGAGATCGCGGGTGGCGGAGTCCTGGGTCCGCTCCAGAGTGCCGCTCTGCGCCTGGTGGAAGGTGAGCGCGGCGGTGATCAGGGCGCTGAGGGCGGAGACGAAGAGAAAGGCGACGACCAGGCGGGCCCGCAGCCCCCCGAGAAGGCCCGGCCGGCGGCGCCCAGGAGGTCTCACAGCGGGCCGAACCGGTAGCCGAAGCCACGGACCGTCTGGACGTACACGGGGCTGCGCGGAGTGTCCTCGATCTTGGCGCGCAGCCGCATCACACAGGCGTCCACGAGGCGGGCGTCGCCGTAGAAGCTGTGCTCCCAGACCTGCTCGAGCAGCTGCTGGCGGCTGAAGACCCGGCCGGGGGCCGAGCTGAGGAACAGCAGGAGCTTGAGCTCGGACGGGGCGAAGACGAGCTCGGTGCCGTTCTTGAAGACCAGCAGTCCGCCGCGGTCCATGGTGAGAGCGCCGTGCGTCTCATACTGCGCCGCGGGGCCCGCACCGTCTGCCGGGGTGTCCGCCTGCGCCTGCTGGGAGGGCGCCACACGGCGCAGCACAGCCCGCATCCGGGCCTCCAGCACCTCGCCGCTGGCCGGTTTGACGACGTAGTCATCCGCTCCGGCCTCCAGGCCGACCACCATGTCGATGTCGTCACCGCGCGCGGAGAGGATGATGATCGGGATCTGCCGGGCCTCCCGGATACGGCGGCACACTTCGAGTCCGCTCATGCCCGGCAGCATCAGATCGAGCAGGACCAGCTCGGGCCGGTACCGTTCGAGCGCGAGCAGCCCGGTCTCCCCGCTCGCAGCAACCTCGATGTCGTGGCCGCGCCGACGAAGCGCGAGGGTGACCCCCTTCTGCACCGCGGGATCGTCCTCGATCAGCAGAATTCTTGTCATGGCGTGCTTGTCATCTCCGGCCGGCGAGCTGAGCGAAAGAATCGGGCATGAACCACCTCAAAGGGCATGTTCGAGTCGCTCATGGCCATATTGACCGGACCGTGTGACGTGAGGTTCCCCGTTCAGTGACGATTCGATGACGGTGCAGCTTGCCCGGCCCGGACAGGATCCGGCCGGTGGGCGGGTGGGACCGTGGAGCGTCGCCCCCGGACGGACGGGGGCCACCGGCGGCAGGATTCGCAGGTGGATGCGGGAGGTGGATGCGCAGGTGGATGGATTCGGCAGGTGATCGACAAGCCCGGCCCGCGACCGGAGCAACGATCCGGTGATCGGAAGACGATGCCCGGTGGCTACGCTGAGCTCATGCCGAACTTCGAGGTCGTGACACCCGTGGCAGCGCCCCCGGACCAGGTGTTCGCGGTGTGCCTGGATGTGCAGGCGCACACCCGCTCGATGGCCTCTTCCTCGGAGCGAGCAGTCGACGGCAGGACCCGGGGCGAGCTGTCGCTCGGTGACACCGTGACGTTCCAGGCTCGCCATTTCGGCCTGACCTGGCGACTCAAGGCCCGCATCACCTCGTACGACCGGCCCCGCCGCTTCGTGGACGAGCAGGAGTCCGGGCCCTTCAAGCGATGGCATCACGCCCACCACTTCGAGCCGGACGGCGCCGGCGGCACCGTGATGAGAGACGTCATCGACTTCGCTTCACCGCTGGGGCCCCTCGGGCGCGCCGTCGACCGCATCCTCCTCAGCCGGTACATGCCCCACCTCATCAGAAGCCGCAACGCCTACCTGGCCGGCACGTTCGGAGGTCGACGAGCGGGAACGGGAGCGGGAGCGGGAGCGGCTGACGACGAAGCCGGATCGTGAGCCGGACCTGGTCGCAGACCGAGCACACCACAAGGGCACGTAGGTACTGAAGTCCGTGCGACAGCCAACCGGCACCTCGCCCGGGGCTCGCCGACCGCACTCGATCACTGAACACCTCTGAACCACTCGACCGCGTGCGAGCGGCGCCCCCGGTGTCAGTGCCGTGGGCTATAAGTGGTGAACATGACCTCAACGCCTCTGCACTGGAAACTCGTCGTCGACTCCCACGACCCGCACGCCCAAGCCGACTTCTGGGGGGCCGCACTCCGCTACGAGATCGAGGACCACAGTGCCCTCATCGGCAAGCTCCTCGACCTCGGCACCATCCCGCCCGAGATCCTCATCGATCACCACGACCGCCGCGCCTGGCGGGACGCAGCAGCGGTACGCCACCCCGACGACCCGTACGACGCGGAGAGCGGCACGGGGCTGGGACGCCGGCTGCTCTTCAATCGCGTCCCGTCGGCGGAGAAGAAGGCGACCAAGAATCGCCTGCACATCGACCTGCACGGCCCCGCCGGCGGGCGGGACACAGAGGTTGAGCGCCTCCGCGCCCTCGGCGCCCGGGTCCAGAGCCACGTCAAGGAACCGGGCGGCGAGTGGGTGGTCATGACGGACCCGGAGGGCAACGAGTTCTGCGTGCACTAGGGCAGGGGCCGTACTCGCCCATCGGCGAGTACGGCTCGATGAGGTTCCACTGGTCATCGCTGAGCCGTCGGCGCGTCACACCGGCGCTCTACGGCGATCCACCCTGGTGCGGCAGTGCAAATCGAATATTGATCACGCCTTCCCACGGGGCGTCCTAACTGGCCTGACCGGTCGGCATGATGGTGACCTGCTGTAGGTTGGCGCGCGGCGGCAGGCTCGCGAGGAAGCCGACGGTCCGCGCGATGTCCTGCGGCGTGAGCCACTCCATCGTCTCCTTGGAGCCTTCGAGCCACTGAAGCGCGCCCTCATCAGTGACGTGGCTCTGTAGTTCGGTGCCGACGATGCCGGGCTCGATCGCCGCCACGCGTACCTTCTTGGCACCCAGTTCGACCCGCAGGTGCCGGGACAGGTGGGTGACGTACGCCTTGGTCGCGGAGTAGACGGCGAAGTTCGGGAAGATGTTCTGCGCCGCGATCGACGAGGTGTTGATCAGGTCGGCCACACCGCGCTCGGCAGCTGCCTTCACCAGCTGCGGGGTGAACGCGGCGATGGTGTTCATCAGGCCGGTGACGTTGAGGCCGATCTGGCGCTGCCACTGGTCGGTGGCCAGCTCCTCCACCGGGGCGGGAAGCATGACGCCCGCGTTGTTGAAGAGCAGGTCGGCGCCGCCCAGTTCGGCCGCCACTCGGTCCGCGGCCGTCTGGAGCGCTGCCGTGTCGGTCACGTCGACGGCCAGAGCCAGCGCCCGGCCGCCGTGCTTCTTGACCCGGGCGACCAGCTCGTCGAGTCGCTCCGCGCGCCGGGCCAGGACGACGACGTGGGCGCCGAGCGCGGCCAGGTGCTCGGCGGACGCCTCACCGATGCCGCTGGAGGCGCCGGTGACGACCGCGACGCGGCCGGTGAGGGGAGGGACGGAAGACTGCGTGGCCATGGTGCACACCTTTCAAGGTGGTGGGTGAGGGGTTCGAAGCGATGACGGCCGTTTGCCGCCGCGCCCCTGATCCAGAACACCACCCACATCGCTCTCGCAGGCCGCCGAAGCGGGCCCTGCCCAGGCAGGTATCCGTGAGGCAGGTATCCGCAGGGCCACCCAGGCGCGGGCACGCCCTGCCCCGCACGACCACAATGGAGACATGGACCGCAGCCACGAGATCGCCGACTTCCTACGCATCCGGCGTGCCGGGCTCACCCCGGACAAGGCCGGCCTGCCCGACGACGGACGCACCCGCCGCGTCCCCGGGCTGCGCCGCGACGAGGTGGCCCGCCTCGCCGGGGTCAGTACCGAGTACTACACCCGCCTCGAGCAGGGCCGCGTCGGCAATCCCTCCCCCGAGGTCCTCGAAGCCCTCGCCCGCGCCCTGCACCTCGACGACTCAGAGCGCGAGCACCTCACCGACCTGCTGGCCCGCTCCACCGCACCGCGCCGTGGCCCGACCAGCCCCCAGCGCGTACGCGCCGGCCTGCACCTGATGTTGCAGACCCTCGGCCACGTGCCCGCCTTCATCCTCGGCCGCCGCACCGACGTCCTGGCCTCCAACCACCTCGCCCGCGAGGTCCTCACCGACTTCGACGCCCTGCCCGCGCCCCGCCGCAACTTGGCCCGCTACTACCTCCTGGACCCCGCCGCCCGCGAACGTGTCCTCGACTGGGACCGGATCGCCGCGGAAACCGTCGCCGTCCTCCGCCTGGAAGCCGGCCGCCACCCCCGCGACAAGCAGCTCGCCGACCTCGTCGGCGAACTCACCCTGAAGTCACCGGAGTTCTCCACCTGGTGGAACGACCACCGCGTGCTGCGCCGTACCCACGGCGCCAAGGGCTACCACCACCCCCTCGTCGGCGACCTGCACTTCTCCTACGAGTCCTTCCAGGTGCCCGGCGACAACGAGCAGACCCTGTGCGTCTACAACGTCGAACCGGGCTCCGAATCCGCTCGCTCCCTCCAGCTCCTCGTCAGCTGGACGACACCGCAACCGCCCGCATTCTCCCCGCCCGAGCCCACTGCTCCCCCCGCATCAACGTCGTAGTCGGGCAACGCGCAGACATGTCGCTCCAACTGCCCAGAGAAAGTTGCCCGCGACGTGCAGTCCGGCCAGGGAGATGGCCGCTACAGCATCCGGACGATCTCGTCGGCGAGAGCCGTCGGGGCGGTCACCGGCGTCATGTGGTCCGCCTGGGGGATGACGACGTGGCGGCCCCGTGGTGACTCCTGAGCCCGGTGCAGGTGCGAGGCGGTGGCCTGTTCGCGGACCTGGCGGGGCATACCGACGGAGGTGCGCCCGGCCGAGATCAGAGTGAGCGGAATGTCCCCGAGTTCCGGATCCGAAGCGTGCCAGCAGACCGAGCCGCGGTGGTGGGGTGTCAGTGCCCGAGGGGGAACCGGTGCAGGAGGTCCTGGCCCTCGGGGCCGGAACCCGACTTGACGGCCACGAACGCCGCGCCGTGAGCCACGTGGACGTGGTTGGTGTTGGCGCCGGTGGCCAGGCTGTCGACGACGGTGCCCTTGCGGGGGTCGACGACCGTGACGGTGGCCGTGGTGCGATTGGCGACCAGGACCCGGCCCGAACGCGGATCGGTGGCCACGGACTTCGCGCCCGCACCGGTCGGCACGGTCCTGGTGACGGCACCCTTACGAAGGTTGATCACTGAGACAGTGCCGGCCGCCTGGTCGGCGGAGTAGGCGGTGCGGCCGTCCTTGGACAGGGCGATCGAGAGAGGGCTGTCCCCGGTCGGGATCAGGCGCGGGCTCTTGGCGCGCGGGGCGATCTCGATGATCCGGTCGTTGGCGAAGTCGGTGGCGTAGGCGGTTCCGGTCCGTTCGTCGACCGCCATGCCGGCGGGGCTCGATCCCGCGAGCGTGACCCGCTTCTTCTCCGTGTAGGTGCGGGTGTCGAAGGCGATGACGCTGCCGTCGGCGAAGCTGCTGGCCCAGGCAAGGTTGTGCTTCTCGTCGACGACGACCTCGCGGGCATGGTTCACGCCGGGCAGGGTGGCCAGGCGCTTCCCGGTGCGCTGGCTGTAGACGCCCACGGAATTGTCGCGGGTGTTCGTCGTCCAGACGGTGTTGTGCTCGTCGTCGACGGCTATGCCGTACACGGCCTCGACGGCGCCGGTCTCCGGGTCGGTGACCGGCGGTCTGTACATCGCCTCGACCTTGAGGGTGTGCGGATCGAGCTTGACCAGGCTGGAGTTGGTGACCGGCGGTTCGCCCACGGAGGAGGTGGCCCAGAGCACGTGGTTCCGCTCGGAGTACACGGTCTGGTACAGGCCCTTGGCAACCGGCGCGGAACTGGCCACCGAGCCGCACGGGTTCCCTGAGTGCGCGGTCGCGGTTCCGGCCAGGGCGAGAGTACTGCCGGCGGCGAGGCTCACGGCGATCGCGGTAGTACGGCGCATGCGGTGGGCGAGTGCGGTCATATGGCGTCAATCTCCTTCACAGAGGCGCCCCACTGCGAGGCCATGAGCCATTAACTTAGCTTAGGCTTGCCTAAGATTTTACTGTCCGGCATGTGGTGGCCGCCATAACCGGGCCGCCCGTCGTACGGGACGCCACCGGGGCGGCGCGGGCGCAACGTCCGGCGCGCCCTGCGGTGGTGGCGGGGCGAGGGCCTTTGCGGGCGGGAGCGTGGAGAGGCTGGTGCAGGGGTGGGGCGTGGGCACGCCACAGACACCACGAGGCGCGGACGCGTTCGGTTAAGCCCCTGTAGTTCCCTGACGGCTGACGGCTTGACGGCTGACGGCTGACCGACGATCCGCACACCACGCCGTGTCAGGTGTCCCGGCGGGTGTGCGACGTGCCGGACACCTGGTCCGCGCGACCGCCGGCACCGAGGAGGCCCGTCTGTTCGAAGCCGGCCTCTTCGGCCAGCCGGGGCAACTCGCGCCGGGAGATCCAGGTGACCAGCGGTGGCAGCACGGGGCGGACCGGCTGTGCGAGGCGCAGCCATGAAGGCATGTAGACAGCGGAGGCACGGCGCTCGATCGCCGCGACCATACGTGCGGCGACCGTCTCGACGGGGTAGACACGTCTGGCCGGTGACGGCATGTGGGCGCGTAGCTCCCGGAGTACGCCGTACTGATCCGCGTCGCGGATCATGTCGGTATCGGTCCAGTTCAGGTAGGCGATGCCGACTCCGATCCCTTGGTGGGCGAGTTCGGCACGAAGGCACTGGGCGAAGGACTCCGCGCCGGCTTTGGAGGCGCAGTACGCGCTCATCATGGGCGCCGGCCCGAACGCGGCCGTAGAGGCGATTTGCAGGAAGTATCCGCGCGTGGCCAGCAGGCCGGGCAGGAAAGTCCGGGCGGTGATGGCGCTGCCGATGAGGTTCACCTCGATGACCCGCCGCCAGGTGGCCGGATCCGAGCTGCCGAAGGGGCCGCCCTCGGCCACACCGGCGTTGGCGACGACCACCGACGGCCGGCCGATGCGTTCGTGGATCTGCGCGGACACACGCTCCATCGCCTCGTCATGGGTGACGTCGACCTCGAAGCAGTGCGTTTCGACGGGCAGCGAGTCCGCCACCCGCGCGAGCGCTTCCTCCTCCCGCCCCAGGAGGATGACCCGCGCACCGCGGCGCGCAAGTTCCCGCACCATGCCCGCGCCGAGACCACGCGCGGCGCCCGTCACGACCGCGAGACGGCCCGTCAGAGGAGTCTTGTTCCGCACGTCATGCTCCGAGGCAGGAGGGATGGCGGGAAGGCCGGAGATTGCCTGCCGTGGGAAGGCCGGAGGTTGCCTGCCGTCGGCCCGCTCCAGAGCAGGGGAGACATGTGATCACCATAGGCACGGCCCGGCGTGGGCGGGCGGCATGGCAGGCAGATGGCTTACGTCCTCCCGTCCGGCATCCGGATGACGGGACGCTCGGGCAGTCAGGTACCGGCACCGGCATGCGCGGCGTGCGCGGCGTGCGCCGTTGGAGTGGTGCGGGGGTGTCGGTCCGCCAGTAGTGGCGCCGACGCCGACCGGACTGCCTCCCCCGTACCGCGACGCATTCCGGAAACCGACGCGGTCCCCTCCGGGTGATGCCCGGAGGGGACCGCTCGGAGAGGACCGCTCGCAGGGAACCGGCTTCAGCGGGATTCGTTGAGCACCATGGCCGAACCGCCGCCACGGCGCCTGGGTTCGGCCACCGCCGTGACCTTGCCGTGTGTCAGGAACTCCAGGGCGGCCACCGCCCCGATCTCCGGGGACGGAGTGAAGGCCTTCGGGGCCAGGACGAACCGGTGGCCCATGCCTTCCAGCGTCTTGCGTTCGGAAGAGCTGAGGAACGCCGGTTCGGCTTCGGTCGCCGTCTGGTTCCGCTGCGAGAGGCGCGGTGCGGCGACTGCCGCCGGCAGCGACATGCCGAGGTCCAGACGGTTGACCAGAGTCTGCAACACCGTCGTGATGATCGTGGCACCGCCCGGCGAACCGACAGCGATCATCGGCTTGCCGTCCCGCAGGACGATCGTCGGCGACATGCTGCTGCGCGGACGCTTGCCGGGCCCCGGGAGGTTCGGATCCGGCGTCCCCTTGGTGAGCGGAGCGAAGTCGAAGTCGGTGAGTTCGTTGTTGAGGAGGAATCCGCGGCCGGGGACGGTGATGGCCGAGCCACCGGTCTGCTCGATCGTCAGGGTGTAGGAGACGACGTTGCCCCAGCGGTCCGAGGCCACCAGATGTGTGGTCGAGGGCCCTTCGTGCGGTTGCTTGTTGCCGGTCTTCCGGTCACAGCCCGAGCCCGGGTGGCGCGGGTCGGCGGGGGCCAGCGGGCTGGTCAGCGCCTTGTCGGAACGGATCAGGCAGGCCCGGTCCTTGGCGAACTCCTTGGAGAGCAGCTGCTTGGTGGGCACATCCGAGAATGCCGGGTCGCCCACCCAGCGGTTGCGGTCGGCGAAGGAGATCCGGCTGGCCTCCAGGTAGTGGTGAAGGGCCTGGCTCTTGTCGGCCTTCGAGAGACGGAAGTTGTCCAGGATGTTCAGCGCCTCGCCCACCGTGGTGCCGCCGGCCGAGGACGGACCCATGGAGTAGACATCCAGTCCGTGGTACTTGGTACGGGTCGGTTCCCTGCGTTCGACCTGGTAGTCGGCGAGGTCGGCCGTCTTCATGAGACCGGGGCGGGCCTTGTGCCGTGAGTCGGGAGCCATCGGCGGCTTCTGGACGGTCCGCACCACATCGCGTCCGACGGCACCGCGGTAGAGGGCGTCGACGCCCTCACGGGCGAGCTGCCGATAGGTCCGGGCGAGATCGGGGTTGCGGAAGCGCGAGCCGACCACCGGGAGCTTGCCCTGGGGCAGGAACAGGTCGGTGGTGGACTTGAAGTCGCGGAACCGCTTCTCGTTCATGGCCGTCTGGGCCCGGAACTCGTCGTTGACCACGAAGCCGTCGTCGGCGATCCGGGTGGCCGGGCGCAGGGCCTTCGCCAGGGAGATCGTGCCCCAGTCCTTGAGGGCCTTGTTCCACGTCGCCGGGGTGCCGGGCACACCGACCGACAGGCCCGAGTTGATCACGTCCTCGGTGGGGAGGGGCTTGCCGGTCGAACGGTCGAGGAAGGAGTCCGAGCGCATGCTGCGCGGCGCGGTCTCCCGGCCGTCGAGGGTGCGCACCTTCTTGGCCTTGGCGTCGTAGAAGACCATGTAGCCGCCACCCCCCACGCCTGCGGAGTAGGGCTCGACCACGCCGAGCGCGGAGGCGGTTGCCACGGCCGCGTCCACCGCGTTGCCTCCCTTGCGCAGCACCTCGAGCCCCGCCCGGGAGGCGTACGGGTTGACGCTGGAGACCGCGCCGCCGCTGCCGGTGGCCACGGCCTTCTTGGCGGGCGGCTGCTCCTTGGCGTCGGTGGCCGACGCGGCGCCGTTGACCTGGCAGGAGGTGGTGAGCAGGGAAAGACTGAGCGCAGCCGCTGACACGGCGACGACAGCGGCACGACGGACAGCCATAGGGCCTCCACGATTTCACTGTGATGCGGGCGAGAGGAATTCCCGAAACCCTGGCATCGCTCGTACAGAGGATCAACGCTGAGCTGCAAGGTTTGCGCGAGATCTGAGGTTTCCCGCCAGTAACCCGTCCGCATGCCGGAGCCGAAGGCGGTTCCCCGGGCACAGCGGTGCCCTTGCCCGCCATGGCACCGCCCTCGGCGAACGGCCACGCTTCGCGGGGGGACATCAACTCCATCGGGCGCCCCGAAGACAACAGTCCCCGGCTGGACGGGGGAGACCAGCCGGGGACTACAAGGCGTGTGCCCCGCGCACCTCAGCCGAAACACAGAAGTTCCGTCGAGTTCGCGCCCCACGGCCAACTGGGTGCACGACGAGCCTGCACGCCACCTGGGTGGGCTTCAGGTGGCGTGCCAACCTGACCACCGAGCCACCGCGATTTCCACCACGGGCCCTTCCGGTGGGCGGTCCGCGTACTGCCGCGGGTACTTCCGCGCCAGCAGGCCCGCATACCGCGCCGACACGGCCGACCCCTCGGCCGGCGGCAGCACAGCGGCCGTGCCATCCGCCCGCGCCCACCACAAACGGTCCCAGTCCTCGTCGTAGTCGTCCACGAGCAGGCAGACCGCAGGATGGACGCGGATATTGGCCAGCCGTTTCAGATGGACCGACCGCTTCGGCTTGTGGTCCACGGCGAAGACCACGGTGTCACCGGTGAGGGCGAAGACCGCGGGGACCAGGTGGGGGCGGCCGGAGGCGTCCACGGTCGCGAGCCGGGCGATCCGGGCCCGCGCGAAGTGCTCCCGGGCCTGGCCGCTCATCATCCTCGGCACTGCGGCACCCGACGGCTCACCGGAAGCGCCGCGCGACGTCGGCGAGCTCGTCCAGGTACGGCAGCGTCTCAGCCGCCGGCATCGTCGGCAGGTAGAACAGCAGCCGCTCGACATCGAGCTGTGTGTACTGCTCGATGATCCCGGGGTCCTTGTCCACCGCGTAGACCGTCACCGGCACGTCCCGGCCCGCGATGCTCCTCATCCGGTCGATCTTCGGTCCCAGTTCCCGGGGCGGCAGGCTATTGGCCAGCCAGGCGTCGCCGAAGGCAGCCACCCGCTCGAAGGCGGCCTCTCCGCCACCGACGTAGAGGGGAGGGTGCGGGCGCTGAACCGGCTTCGGCCAGGAGTAGACGGGATCGAAGTCGACGAACTCCCCGTGGAATTCGGCCTTCTCCTTGGCCCACAGCTCGCGCATGGCCTGGAGCCGCTCGTCGACGAGACGGCCTCTGGTGCGCGGATCGGTCCCGTGGTTCTCCATCTCCTCCCTGTTCCAGCCGACGCCGATCCCGAAGACGGCTCGGCCACCGGAGACCAGGTCCAGGGAGGCCACCTCCTTGGCCGTGATGATCGGGTCCCGCTGGGCCACCAGCGCGATGCCGGTGCCCAGCAGGATCCGCTCGGTCACCGCGGCGGCCGCGCTGAGCGCGACGAACGGGTCGAGGGTGCGGTAGTAGATCTCCGGCAGCTCACCGCCGGCCGGGTACGGCGAGCGGCGGTCCACCGGGATGTGGGTGTGCTCGGCGATGAACAAGGAGTCGAGCCCTCGCTCCTCGACAGCGCGCCCGAGGGCGGCGGGCGCGATGCCCTGGTCGGTGATGAAGGTGGACACACCAAACTTCACAGCGGCTCCCTCGGATTCCAGATGCTCGGACATGCACGGTTCACGAATACGCGAGCCCGAAAGCCCGCGGTTCCTAGGGGGTACCCCGATCGTCTCCGGCACAACAAACCGTGCAGCCGACCGAGCGACCACCGGGCGGACCGGTGAGCGTTCCGAGCGAGCGCCGTACGCAGATGACGCCGGGCCGGGCGCGCATCGTCCGATGCGCGTGAGCGATGCCAGGGGGCGGCACGCGACCGGCTCCGCTCGGCTCGCAGGTGTCGGTCGGCTGTCGGTGGCGGACATCGATCTGTCGGCGGGGTGTCGGTGGCCGCCGGGACCGTGAGACCTGGGCGGCATCGGTAACGAAGGAGAACCCAAGGGGACCAAGGGGAACTCAAGGGGGACTCAAGGGGGACCGAGGGGTCCCCCTGACCGCCGCCAGATCACTCCGATGCATCCCCCCACAGAACGCGCCCACAGATCACTCCGAGCACAAGGAACTGCAATGACCTCCGTACTCAAGACCCAGCCGTGGGACGTGCACCGGCTGCCGCGCGCCGAAGGCAAGAGCTTCCTGGTCACCGGAGGCAACGCGGGCGTGGGGTATTTCGTCGCCGAGCAGCTCGCCGGCACCGGAGCCACGGTCGTTCTCAGCAGCCGCAACGCGGCGAAGGCCGAAGCCGCGATCGCTTCCATCAGTGCCCGCGCCCCTGGTGCCGAGCTGCGGCATCTGCATCTCGACCTGGCCGATCTGGCCTCGCTCAAGACGTCCGTGGACGCGCTCGGGCTGGACCGCCTCGACGCGGTCGTCCACAACGCCGGCGTGGCGCTCGACCATCCACCGCGCCGGAAAACCAACGACGGCCACGAGCTGATGTTCGCCACCAACCACCTCGGTCACTTCGCACTGACCAGCTGGCTCGCCCCGCTGCTCATGGCCGCACCGGGAAGCCGGATCATCACGACGGGCAGCTTCGCGGCCAAGTCCGAACGCATGGACCTCGACGACCTCCAGAGCACACACGACTACCGGCCCAAGCGCACCTACGGGCGGTCGAAGCTGGCCCAGATGCTCTTCGGCTTCGAACTCGACCGCCGCCTGCGCGCCGCGGGCAGTACGACGCTGAGTGTGGTCGTCCATCCCGGCGGCGCGCTCGACTCCCTCACCCCCTCGCGCCCGCCGGTTCATGTCCGGACCACCGGCGAGCGACTGCGCGGCCTACCACTGGGCGCTCTCGTCCAGGGCAAGGAAGCAGGCGCGTGGCCCGCCGTCCGGGCCGTGCTCGACCCGGACGTACGCGGTGGCCAGATGTGGGGACCCCGGGTGTTCGGGCTACGCGGGAGGCCCAGGCCCGAACCCGCCTGGGACCACCTGACCGACGCCACGACCGCGGCACACCTATGGGCCGCCAGCTGCGACCTGACCGGCACCGATCCGACGTTCGGTCCCACGTAGCAGAGTTCGCCCGCGGCCCGCCTCCACGAGGCCGGTTCCCGTCGATCGGCCGCCTTGAGCACGGCAGTTGACCGCACTGACCGCAACTGACCACATTGACCAACGGATGTGCTCACAGGCCGGCACGGCGTCGACTCGGCCACACCACTGCCACACCACTCTCCCAGAATTGGCCATGCAGTCGGATCCGATCACCGTTGCAGACTCGGCGCCAGTGCCATGGAGGCACGAACACACCGGAGGCGACTGACATGGCGCAGGAGATTGTGGATCGCTACGACCACGCACATAAGCACCGTCACGAGGAGCGCACCGCAGTTGCTCCGGCACCGGTCCATGGTGGCCGGGTGAAGATCGCGCTCATGGACGCCGGAGTGGGACTCCTCGCGGCGGCCGCCGCGGTACGCCGCCTGCGCCCCGACGCCGATCTCGTTCTCTCCTCGGACCCCGACGGCATGCCGTGGGGACCGCGCACCCCCGACGACATCACGGCGCATGCGCTCGCCACCGCCGAAGCGGCCGCCGCGCACCGCCCGGACGCGCTGATCGTGGCCTGCAACACCGCCTCCGTGCACGCCCTGCCCGCCCTGCGCGCCCGGCTGGAGCCGGACCTGCCGGTCATCGGCACGGTCCCGGCGATCAAGCCGGCCGCTTCGGGCGGCGGGCCCGTCGCCATCTGGGCCACCCCCGCCACCACCGGAAGCCCCTACCAGCGCGGCCTCATCGAGGAGTTCGCCCATGGCGTCGCGGTCACCGAGGTGCCGTGCCCCGGACTCTCCGACGCCGTCGAGAACGCGGACGAGGCAGCCATCGCCCACGCGGTCGTCGCCGCAGCGGAGCGCACCCCGAACGACGTAAGGGCCATCGTCCTGGGCTGCACGCACTACGAACTCGTCGCCGAGCGCATCCGCGCCGCCGTCCAACGTCCCCGCATGCCGCCGCTCGTCCTGCACGGCTCGGCCGGTGCGGTCGCCGCCCAAACGCTGCGCCGGATCGGCGAGCCGCCCGCACCCGGCGCACCCTCAGAGGGCACGGTGACCGTGCTCCTCAGCGGGCGTGCGGCGCCGCTTCCCGCGCCGGCCCTGGCATACGCCGAGGGCCGACTGCTACAAGCCGTCAGCCCCACACGCTGAAGTCGACTCAGGGCCGTACCAGGAATCAGCAGCGGGGACCGACAATGGCCCAGCCGCAGCGGTCGCCTTCCACTACGGCCTCGCCCCCTCCCTTCTCCAGGACGGAGCCGGGTCGGCGGCCGAGGGCATGGTGGCAGTGGGTGAGAAGATCAAGAGCTGGCAGCGACGGCCCGCGGAGAGCGCGGCGACGCGACCGGATCGACGAGCCCGCCATACCGCCTCCCTACCGGGCTTCAGGCGTCCGGCAGTTCACTGACGAAGGGAAGCAACATGCCTGTCGGCGACTTCGAGGAATGGCGCACCGAGCTGCTGGCGATGGGCCGGATCGTCCTGGCCGGCGAGGGCGGAGTCACGGAGGAGGAAGCCGTGCGCCGATTCCATCGCTATCTGGAACTCGCGGACATGGTCGACGGCTCGGAAGGACCGGCAGCCGTCCGGGCGCTGATCGCCTCGCTTCAGGTCGACCAGGACTACGGGGCCTACCAAGCCGGCTTCGGCGCCCTGGAGCGCTTCCCATCGATGGACCTGGCGCGGGGCGTGGCCTTGGCGGCGGCGGAAGTCGTCAGCATCCCGTCGGGGAACAGCGGCCAGGTCCTGCTGCTGCTCGCCGACAGCGATGCTGAGGCGGTGCGCGAGTTCAACGCAGCCACCAATCAGATGGAACCGTCCGTCAAGGACCAGCTGTCGGCGCTCATCGCGGAGCACGAGCGGGACGAATGGCTTGACGGCGAGCCTTGCGGCCGGCTGCGCGTCGGCTGAGCCCGCTGGCAGGGGACACGCTCTGTACGGTGGCGGGCTTGCCGAAGCCCGGCAGTTAGTCGACGCCCTCACCACGACCTTCGACGACTCACCGCCTGACGTGACGTCACAACGGGCCGGTCGGGCGGAGGCCGGGCGAACGGGCAGATCAGCAAAGACCAACGGACGGGCCGCCGGACGGGCCGACGGGCGACCGGGCGGACCGTCCGGAAACATGGCAGTGCGCCGCAGGCGCAGGAACCTGCGGCGCACCGTGTGGCCGGTGAGGCGGCCCTCAGATCTCCGTTCTCACCGGCCAGTTGTGGGTGTGATCAGCCTGGCCTCAGTGACCGTGGTGACCGTGGCGACCCCAGCTTTCGGAGTCGACGATCCGGCGGTGGTCGTTCCGCAGGTCCGCAGTGCCCCTGTGGTTGTCCCAGACGTAGTCGCGGCGGTCCTGGAAGACATCCCAGCGGTTGTCACGGCCGATGCCCGTGTGGACACGGACCTGGGAGTGGCCACCGAGGCGGACATTGCCGAAACGGTAGGTGTGGCCGGCGCGGTCCGACAGGCTCCAGCCGCGCAGGTTGACCGGCATCCGGCCGGTGTTCTTCACCGTCACATATTCGGCGTTCAGGCTGCGGTTGGAGCGGTCGTCCCGCCCGGGGCTGTCGTACTGGATCGCACCGAGTACCACCGCCGACCGGTGGTGCGGGGCCGGAGCACGCCCATGGCCGGCCGCGGCCGCCGGAAGGACTGCGGTGGCCGCCAGAGCCACCGAACCGAGGACGGCGGCGGCGATACGCGAAGTGTTTTGGAGCACGAAAACCCCCTGGATACGGCACCCATTACCAGGTGCCGGAAACCGGATACCCGGCCGGTTTGACCGGGCTCCCACACAGTGACGCCCGGTCACACCTTGGCGGAAGAAATCCGGTTTGGTGTTACAAAACACAGACATATGCACAACCACACCACGCCAGGCGCACACTCCCCCGCGCCCACCAGCACAAACGCGACACCCCATACACGCACCCAGATCCCCCAAGGGGTTACCGCCGGTGCACAGCTCGCGGCCGTCGGGCGGCGTCACCGGCTCCGGTGCCCGCGACGAGCTCGCGGCGCCTACGACATGACTGCGCCGGCGCCCCACAAAGCCGGTGGCATGGCGGACTCATCGCCCGTACGGTGCCTGCCATGACCACCAATCCGCCCATCGGACTCACGCGCCCCGTACGGGGAGTGAAGGTGCACTCCCGACAGACGCTCGGCGCCTGCGCCCCGACGTACGGGAGGGTGGAGCTGGACTTCGAGCCGCTGCCCGCGGGAGTCGACTCGTCCATCACGTTCGCCTGCACTGCCTCGCCCGAACGGGCGCCGGAGTACGAAGAGTCGCTCGCCGTTGGCGTGATGCGGGAACTGGCTGCCACGGACGCCGCCGAGGACCCCGAAGCCCGCCGAGGCGCCCCGGTGAAGGCGCGGGCGCGGGTCATCGTGCGCGCCATGTCCTGGCACTGGGTCGACACCTGCGAGATGGTGTTCGTCCGCCTGGGCGCCCTCGCCGTACGCGAGGCACTGTGCTGCGTGGCAGAGGACCGCGAACCGCACCTCGTCGAAACCCGGGTCAGCCTGTCCTCCTGACCCCGCTCTCGGCCCAACGCCCGCGCTGCGCTTGCCCCGCAGCCCCAGCGCAAAGCCGCCGGTCGTGCAACGCAGGCGCCCCTTACGGCCATCAGGGCAGTGGTGGGCATCTAGCGGCGGGCGAAGCTCTTGGCCGCTCCCGCGGTGGACTGGCCAAGAAGCTGAACTTGGCGGCGGAGGGGAAGTGCCGCCCGCTGTCGCTGATCATCACGCCAGGACAGCGGGCGGACTGCACCCGGGTCGAGGCGGTGATGATCAAGATTCGTGTCCCTCGGCTGGGCCTGGGGCGACCCCGCCGCACTCCCGTCGGCGTGGGCGCGGACAAGCCGTATCGCAACCGAAGAACCCGCGCCTTTCTGCGTCAGCGCGGAATCCGGCATGTGATCCCGGAGAGGCGGGACCGGGAGGCGCGGGCCGGTCGGCGCCGAGCGGCCGCCTGCGCCGACGTGCACGCGGCGGACGGCCCCCGGGTTTCGATAAAGAGCGGTAGAAGAAGCCCAACGCTGTCGAGCGGGCGATCAACAAACTCAAACAGTTCAGAGCCGTCGCCACCCGCTATGACTATGACAAGCGCGGATACGTCTTCCTGGGCACCGTCACCGCCGCCGCACCCCTTATCTGGCTGCGATCACGGCCGGAGCAACAGGCGCTGTCTGATCAGGTACGTCGACTGACTAGGACGCCCTGCAACCTCTCCAGGCACCGGCCAGGCAGCGCGAGTTCGCTGCGCCTGCCTGCCCGGATGCGCGATCGTCGTCATTGGTTTGCGGCTCGTGCTCAGACCAGGGTGGAGATGCAGAACGGGTGGCCTGCGGGATCCAGCAGGACCCGCCACCGGTCGGGGTCCGGCTGGAATTCGGGCTTGACGGCCCCCAGGGCGAGCAGCCGCGCTTGGGCGGCATCCAAGTCATCGACGCCCAGTTCGATATGGGCCTGCTTTTCCTGGGAAGGGTCCGGCCAGGTGGGACGCCGGTAGTCGGACAGCCGGTTGAATCCCAGTCCCGCCGCGCCCTCCTGGCCGAGCAGGACAAAGTGGTCAGTGGAGAAGACGA
>NZ_JAMJFM010000058.1:0-59668 GCF_023544705.1 Streptomyces sp. MCA2 | reverse complement strand
AGTGGCGCGGGAGCCCTCGAGCAGGGCTTCCGCGGCTCCCCATTCACGCCGGCTGGAGGACGTTTTCGTGTCGTTGATGTTGACCGTGGTCGAGGGGGACGGTGACGCGTTCGACGTCCACCTCGACGCCGACCCCGACACGCCCGTGGGGGCCGTCGCGGAGGCGCTGGCCGGAGCGGGAGGAGTCCACCGGCCCCCGGAGGGCCTCGGCCTGTACGCCGGCGACCGGCTGCTGCCCGCGGACCTGCGGCTGCGGGACTCGCCGCTCCGCCACGCGGCCGTCGTGGGCCTGGGCCGCCCGGCGGGCACCTCGTCCGCCGAACCGGACGGGCTGGTGGAGGTCCGTGCGGTCGGCGGGACCGGGGCGGGCGCGGTGCACCGGCTCGACATCGGCGAGTACCGGATCGGACTGGCGCACGACGGGACCGCCCAGGTGCTGCGCGCCGTACCGGCCCGTCCGTTCGCCGTACTGACGGTGGGCCCCCAGGGACGCTGCCGGGTGGCGCCCGACGCGTCCGCGCCGGACGGCGGCACCCCGCAACTGGACCGCGAGGACCTCGCCGCGGCCACCGCCTGGCCGGCCGGCGCGCAGCTCGCTCTTCCAGGGTCTGGCGGCATCCTGCTCGAACTCGCCCTCCCGCAGCGGCCGGACGCGGCCGTGCAGCCGTCGGAGGACGGCACCGGCTGGGACTACAACCGGCCGCCGCGGCTGCGGCCGGCCGAGAACGCCACCCGCTTCACCCTGCCCTCCCCGCCCGCGTCGCCCGCCGCCCGGCCGCTCCCGTGGCTCGCCGCGGCCGCCCCGCTGGTGATGGCGGTGGCCGGGGCGACGATGCTCGGCCGCCCGACGATGCTGCTGTTCGGGCTGCTCTCGCCGGTCGTGATCGTCGGCAACTACCTGATGAGCCGGCGCAACGGACGTCAGTCCCACTCCGGTGAGGTCGCCGCCTATGAGGAGAAGAAGGCGCGGATCGAGGGCGACGCGGAGCAGGCCCTGGCGGCCGAACGCACCGCCCGGCGCCGCGGCTTCCCGGACCCGGCCGAGGTCGTCCTGACCGCCGTCGGCCCCCGGCACCGCCTGTGGGAACGCCGCACCTCGGACGCCGACTTCCTGGAACTGCGCATCGGGACCGCCGACCTGCCCTCCGACGTGGTGCTCCACGACCCGACCAAGGACGAACACCGCCGCCAGGACCCGTGGACCGCGTACGACGTCCCGGTGACGGTTCCGCTGCGGGAGCACGACGTCCTGGGGATCGCCGGCGAGGGACCGGTTGCGCGCGCCGTGGCACGGTGGGCGGTCGCCCAGGCCGCCGCCCTGCACAGCCCCCGTGACCTCCAGATCCACCTGCTGACGACCGGCGAACCGGGCCGCGACGGCTGGTCCTGGCTGCGCTGGCTGCCGCATGTGCGGAAGAAGTCCGGCGACACCCCGGCCAGCATCGGCTACGGCACCGAGACCTGCGCCCGGCGGGTCGCCGAACTGACCGCGCTGATCACCGAGCGCGCCGGACGGGAGGACCGGCGGAGCCGGACCGCCGGACCCGATGTGCTCGTCGTCCTCGACGGGGCCCGCAGGCTGCGTTCGCTGCCCGGCGTGGCGCAGATCCTGCGCGAGGGACCGTCCGTCGGCGTCCGCGCGGTCTGCCTGGACGCCGAGGAGCGGCTGCTGCCCGAGGAGTGCCACGCCGTCGTCGCCGAGGAGCCCGGCGGAACCGTGCGGGTGGGACGCTCCGGCAGGGGCACCGTCGGGGGCATCCGGCCCGACGTGGTGTCGCTGGACTGGTGCCGTTCGCTGGCCCGGGCGATGGGGCCGCTGCGGGACCCGGGCGGGGCCGACGAAGAGGCCGCGGTGCTGCCCGGTGCCGCGCGGCTGCTCGACGTACTCGCCCTCGACCCGCCGCAGGCGGCCGGCATCCGGGCGCGCTGGACGGCCGGGGGCCGCTCGACCCGGGCGGCCGTCGGCGTCTCCCTGGACGGCCCGTTCTTCCTGGATCTGAAGCGCGACGGCCCGCACGGGCTGGTCGCCGGCACCACCGGCTCCGGCAAGTCCGAACTCCTCCAGACGCTGGTCGCCTCGCTCGCGGTGGCGAACCGTCCGGACGCGATGACGTTCGTCCTCGTCGACTACAAGGGCGGCTCCGCGTTCAAGGACTGCGTGAACCTGCCGCACACCGTCGGCATGGTCACCGACCTCGACGCCCACCTCGTCGAGCGGGCCCTGGTGTCGCTGACGGCGGAGCTCACCCGGCGCGAGCACATCCTCGCCGCGGCCGGCGCCAAGGACATCGAGGACTACATCGAGCTGCTGGAGCGCAACCCGGCGGGCCGCACCCCGATGCCCCGGCTGCTGATCGTCATCGACGAGTTCGCCTCGATGGTGCGCGACCTGCCGGACTTCGTGAAGGGCCTGGTCAACATCGCGCAGCGGGGCCGCAGCCTCGGCATCCACCTGATCCTGGCGACGCAGCGCCCCAGCGGCGTCGTCTCCTCGGAGATCCGCGCCAACACCAATCTGCGCATCGCGCTCCGGGTGACGGACTCCGGCGAGAGCCAGGACGTCATCAACTCCTCGGAGGCCGCCGGGATCTCGCAGGGCACCCCCGGCCGTGCGTACGTACGGCTCGGCCAGAACTCCCTCGTACCGTTCCAGTCCGGGCGGGTCGGCGGCCGCCGGCCCGGCGCCGCGGCGGTCTCGCTGCCGGCGCCCTGGGCGGTGGCGGTCGGCTGGGAGCGGCTCGGCGAGCCGCTGCCGGCGCGGCCCCGCGGTGTGGCCGCGCCCGCCGAGGTGGAGACCGACCTCACCGGGCTCGTCGAGGCGATCCGCGGCGCGGACCGGGAGATGGGCCTCCCCGCGCAGCACAGCCCCTGGCTGCCACCGCTGCCCGAGAAGCTGGTCCTCAGCGAACTGCCCCCGGCCCCGCCCTCGGACTACGACCTCCCGCCCGTCGCGTACGGCGTGGTGGACCTGCCCGCGCAACAGGCCCGGCTCCCCCTGGTGATCGACCCGGCGACGCTCGGGCACCTGCACCTCATCGGCTCGCCCCGGCAGGGCAGGTCGCAGACGCTGCGCACCATCGCCGGGACGCTGGCCCAGGTCCACTCCCCGGCCCAGTTGCACATGTACGGCATCGACTGCGGCAACGGCGCGCTGCTGGCCATGGAGGGGCTGCCGCACTGCGGCGCCGTCACCCAGCGCACCCAGCCCGACCGGGTGGCCCGGCTGCTCGCCCGGCTGACGGAGGAGCTCACCCGACGGCAGGAGATGCTCGCCGCCCGCGGCAGCGCCGACCTGACGGAGCTCCGCCGCGCGCTGCCGGAGGACGAACGGCCGCCGCACCTGGTGCTGTTCATCGACCGGTGGGAGGTCTTCGACAAGCAGCTCGGCGAGTACGACGCCGGGAACCTGCTGAACTCCGTGCTGACCCTGCTGCGGGACGGCGCGAGCGCCGGTATCCACCTGGTGATGACCGGTGACCGGGCGCTGTTCTCCAGCCGGGTCAACGGCTCCACCGAGGACAAGCTCGTGCTGAAGCTGAACGAGAAGTCCGAGTACGGCATGATCGGCATCACCCAGCGGAACGTGCCCGACGAGATCCCGCCGGGCCGCGCGTTCCGCGCCGCCGACAAGGCCGAGGTGCAGATCGCGCTCCTCACGGAAAACCCGGAAGGCCAGGCGCAGGCCGCGGCGCTCCAGCAGATCGCCGAGCAGTGCCGGCAGCGGGCGGCTCACCTGCCGGCCGCCACCCGGCCGTTCCGCGTCGACACCCTGCCGGACCGGCTCACCTTCGAGGAGGCCGGCCGGTTCGTCCCGGGCAGGCGTTCCTCGCGATGGGCGCTGGCGGGCGTCGGCGGCGACGAACTCACCGCGCTGGGGCCGGACTTCACCGTCACCCCGACGTTCCTCGTCGCCGGGCCCGCCCGCTCGGGACGCAGCACCGTCCTGTCGACGCTGGCGGTGGCGCTGCTCACGGCCGGTGTCCCGGTCGTGGTCGGGGCCCCCGCCCGCTCGCCGCTGCGCCACCTCGCCGGACGGCCCGGTGTGCTCGCGCTGTTCGACGAGTCCGACATCGACCCCACGGCCCTGGAGGCGGCGCTGGCCTCCGCGCCCGACGGGGCCGTGGTGCTCCTCGACGACGCCGACCTGCTGCTGAAGACGAAGGCCGAGCCCGTCCTCACACAGATCGCCAAGTCCGGTGCCGAGACCGGCCGGGGCCTGGTGATCGCCGGTCAGACCGAGCGGCTCACCTCCGGGTTCTCCGGCTGGCACACCGAGGCCCGCCGGAACCGGTGCGGACTGCTGCTGAAGCCGCAGAACATGAGCGACGGCGAGCTGATCGGCGTCAAGGTGCCGCGCAGCCGCCTGGGAGCGACCCGCCAGGGCCGGGCGATCCTGCACCTGGGCGACGGTGTCCTGCGCACCGTCCAGGTCCCGGAGACGGTACTCCCGGCAACCGAGGGCTGATCCCCACGGGTTGCGCGACAGAGGGCTCCTGCCGACGAGTTCGGCGGGAGCCCTCTGTGGTGTGCGGACGGCGTTCGCTACTGCGCGATGCGCCAGCGTTGAACGTCGTCCTCGGATTCGATGGGCGAAGCCCCCGTCGGGGACAGCACTCCGCGCCCGCAGCCACCGTCATCCTGCACCAGAACTCTGCCGTTCTGCACGGCTGTTACACGCTCCTCGCCCGATGCGAGCTCCGTGACATTCAGGCGGCCATCCACCATCTATGCCCCGCGACGAGGGCGCATGACGCGAATGGCGACTCTGTATGGTCTTTGGAGGGGCTACGCCGCGTATCCCCTCCAAAGGCCATACAGAGCGATCCAGCCGTTCAAGATCGCCCTACTGCCCCTTCCGGCCGTTTCTCGCTGACCCCGTTACGCAGGCGAGTTCACCGGCATCAGCCCCCTGAGCGGCGATCTCATAGAGTACGGAAGCGAATGTTCGCGATACACGAAGATCAACATGACGTTCCTGTAGGTTGCGACTGTAATGCTTCTTGTGTACGCGGCTATGTCACGCGCAACCTCGAATTCGATAAGGTTCGCAGCATGAGAATCGGCGTCGCCCGAGTCACTTCGTGTTGCGTACTTGCCAGCCTTCTCCGTACATGTGGGCGCCCTGCTTGTCGTACACCGTGGCGTAGCACGAGAGGTACTCGGGAATCAGCGACGAGTAGTTCCGATCGATGTCGGCGGCAACCTGGCCAGTGGCCCCCAGGTCCGCCCCGGTGACCTTCCCGTAGTGCGCGATGACCTCGTACTCCACCGTGTTTCCTGCTGCAACTTCCCTCTTTACATTCCATTCGACGGAGTTGAGGTGGTTCAGGTTTCCTGTCTTCGTCAACGGGGTCAAATTGCTCAGGGTGTTGCCCGGCCCGCCGAGATGCTCGTTCAGCAGATGTCCTTGCACCATCTGCTTCTGGAACCATAGCGCTGTGGGCCCCTTTCCGGTCGGCCACCAGGCGGGCTTAACCGTCGGGGACTTTCCGCTCAAGTTGGAGTTAGGCCCCAGCTTGACCTTCATGGAGCTGCCGGCGCCGTTGGTCAGAGGGCCGAACGTCGCATTGCAGGGCGCGAGGCCGAGGGGGTCGGTCCACGCCAGGGGATTCTTGACGTAGGTGTGGTGGTTGAGGGCAGGTTTGAGGCCGAGCGGGTCCGGCGTCGTGTAGCGGGCGGTCTCGGGGTCGTAGTGCCGGAAGTAGTTGTAGTGCAGGCCCGTTTCGGGGTCCTCGTACTGCCCCGGGAAACGCAGCGGTGTGTGAGCGATCGCGTTCCGATTGCGTGTGGTGACGCCCCACAGCGTGGCACGGGAGCGCCAGGCGATGGTGCCCTGCTCATCGACTAGTTCGGTGGGGGTGCCGACGAGGTCGGTGACGATGGCGAAGAAGCGGGAGTCGAACTCGTCCTGGCTTCCCGGCTTGCGCTCCAGCTGCGTGAGGGGGCGGTGGCCGTCGTGGTCCCAGGTGAGGATGACGCCGGTGGTGCCGTCCGTCTGCTCGGCGAGGCGTGTTTCGTCCCAGGTGAAGTGCACCGCTTCGGCCGCAGTGACGCCGTCCTCCGCCATGCGGTACTTGGCGGTGCGGCGGCCCATCGGGTCGTAGGTGTAGTGCCACCGGGTGCCGTCGGGGGTGACGCAGGCGACGAGGTGGTCCTCGGCGTCCCACTCGTAGCGCCAGGTGTCGGGCTTCTTCGACAGGCGGCGCTTCTGCCGCAGCACCATGCGGCCCGCGTCGTCGTATTCGTACCGGACCGTGCCGGCGGAGAGCAGACGGGTGTCGGTGTAGGTCCGGGAGCCTCGGGCCTCGGTGCGCGGCGCCTTGTCGGGCCAGTTGGCCTCGGTCTGGTTGCCTGCCTGGTCGTAGGCGTAGGACTCGGTCCAGCCTTCGGCGGTGACCGTCAACGGGCGTCCCACCCGGTCCAGTTCCATCTCCTTGCTCGTCCCCGTCACCTCGTCGGTGATGGCGGAGACGTAGTTGTCCGCCCGGTACGCGTAGGTGCTGGCCCGAACGACCCCGCCCGGGGTGGTACGCCCCTGTGCGACGGGGCGACCAGCCATGTCCCAGGTTGTGGTCATGGCGACCTGCGAGGCGGTCGTGCCCAGTGCGCGGACGAGCTCATGGCCGAGGAGGTCGTGAGTGAACTCCATCCGGTGGCCGTCGGAGGTCAGGGAGGTACGGTTGCCTGCCTGGTCGTAGGCGAGTTCGGTGTACGCGCCGGTGGGCGTGGTGCGGGAGGTGCGACGCCCCATGAAGTCGTAGGTGTAGCGGGTGGTGCGTCCGTCGACGGTTTCCGACAGCAGGTTCCCCGTGATGTCCCGCTCGAAAGTGAGCGTGGAGGTGGGGGACACCGCGCGGAGGAGCGCGCCTGCGGCGTCATAGGTGTAGTCGGTCCGCACCCCGGCCGCGTCCTTGGACGTCAGCTGACTGAGTTCGTTGTACGTGTAGCCGATCTCCTCGCCGAGCGGTGTCGTGCGGGAGGTGACCCGGCCCAGCGCGTCGTGGGCGTAACGGATTTCGCGGTTGTCGAAGTCGGCCTCCTTGATGAGACGGCCGACGCGGTCGTAGGTGTAATCCCAGTTCAGGCCCTGCGGGTTGGTGACTCGGGTGGGGCGGAGCTCGGCGTCGTAGACGAAGGTGGACCGGGCGCCGTCGGGGTCGGTACGCGCCGCGAGCCGGTCGAAATGCGTGTACTCGAAACGGGTGGTGGCGCCTGCGGGGTTGGTGTGCGTGAGGCAGTTGCCCTCGCCGTCCCAGGTGAAGCGTTCGGTGCGGCCATCGATTGCTGTGCGCTCCGATACGCGGCCTTCGACGGTCCATACCGTGCGGGTGATCGCACCCAGTGGGTCGGTGAGGACGGCGGGGCGGCCGAACGCGTCGCGTTCGAGCAGGGCGGTTCCGCCGGAGGCATCCGTGACGGAGAGGGGCAGACCGGCGGCGTCGTTGTCATACGTGGCTGCTGCGCCCGAGGCGTCAGTTGCGGTCGCGATGGCACCTGCGCGGTCGTGGGTGAACCTGAGGGTGCCCCCGTCCGGCCCGGTCATGGCAGTGGGATTGCCCCGCTCGTCGTACGCACAGTGCCAGGTCGTCCCGTCGTGACCGGTCGAGGAGAGCGGAAGGTTCAGTTCGTTGTACGTCGCCGTGGACCGGCTGCCGTCCGGTAGCTGGACGGCGGTGGGGTTGTGCGCCAGGTCGTACTCGTACCGGACCGTGTGGCCGAGGGCGTCGGTGCGGGCCAGGAGGTTGTCGTAGCGGTCCCACTCGGAGGTGGTGGTGTTGCCGAGGGGGTCGGTCTCGGCGGTGACCTGGTACAGGTCGTTGAGCTGGTAGACGGTCGTGGCGCCGCAGGCGTCGGTGTAGTGCGTCTGCTGCTGGTCGGGGTCGTAGTTCCAGCGTGAGGAGAGGTAGCCCTCGGGGCCGATGGTCTGTGTGACGCGGTTGTCGTCGTCGTAGACGTAGCGGTAGGTGGAGTCGTTCCGGTCCGTCCAGGCGGTGATGCGGGACCGGTCATCGTAGGTGAACTCCAGCGCCTTGCCGGAGGAGTTGGTGACGTGGGTGAGGTTCCCGGCGTCGTCATATCCGTAGGACATGACCTCGACGGGACCGTCGGGTGTGGTGACCGTCAGCCGTGTGACGCGGCCGAGGGGGCACTCGAGGGTGACGTGGTAGCCGCCGGAGTGGATCAGCGTCGTCGGGGTGCCGTCCGCCAGCCGGGAGACGCCGACCTCGTTGCCGTTGCGGTCCTGCCACCCGGTGAGCCAGTACAGGCTGCTGTCGTCGTCGGGATGGTCCGCGAAGGTGCGGACGAGGCCCGAGTGCGGATCGGCGATGCGGTAGCTGACCTCGCCCGTGGTGCCGGTTCCCGCGCAGGTCAGCGGCAGGCGGGGGCCTTCCTCGGGCCACACCGGTTCGTCCGTGTCGGCGGCGGGAAGGCTCGGGTAGGTCAGGATCGAGCCGTCCTCGCGGGCCCACCACATCCGTCCCCGGTCGTCGGCTTCGAGGCGCTCGTCCAGGGTGGAGGCCCAGGAGGGACCGAAGAACTGGCCGTAGCGGTACGTCGACAGATGCGTGCGCCGGAGGTCCAGTGGCAGCACGCCGGGCAGCGTCAGATCGGTCTGCTGGAGCAGCATTTCGCCGCTGGCCACATCGACCGGGTCGGTCGCGCAGGTGCGGTCCTTGATGTCTCGGACGTTGATGCGGTTGTTGAGCGACTTGATCGAGTTGGGCTTGCCCCCCTTGAGAACCGAGCCGATCCCCCCGAGGCCCTTGAGGGCCGCGGCCCCGCCCCCGACCAGTCCCACGACGCCGAGCACGACCTCCAGGACGTTCCACTCGCCCGTCTCGGCCATGATCGACATGTTGATGCCGAGCGACGCCGCGCCGGCCACGATGCTGCCGATCGTCAGGGCGATGCCGATGCCCTGAAGACCGGGCACCAGCATCGCCAGCACGCCCAGTACCGCGCTGATGATGCCCAGCGCCGTACTGAACGCCTTCTTGATCTTGTCCCACAGGCTGTAGCCCGCGACGGACTCGTCCTTCGCGTCGTCCAGCTTCTGCGCCGCGGTGGAGGCGTCCTCCTCGCGCACCTGCCGGGCGTCCTCCGCGAGCATGCGGGCCGCGTCGAGATCGGCCTGCGCGTCATCGGCGTGCGTCTGCGCCGTGGACTGCTTGCTGTGGGCCTCGTCCAGGGCGCGGCGGGTGCTTGCCCGCGCCTCGTGGTCGTCGGGAGGGTGGGTGGCCGCGTCCAGCCGGCCGATGTCGGCCCCGGCCGCGCGTACCACCTCGGTGGCGGACTCCAGCCGTTCCTTGGCGTCGCGCCCCTTGTCCAGGGCGTTGTCGGCGTTGCGCTGCTGGTCGCGCAGTGAGTGCACATACGTGTCCAGGGCGCCGGCGGCCTGGTCGTAGGAGCTGTGCAGTTTGCGCACCTGCTGGGCCAGGTCGCCGAGCTTGTCCCGGAGCTTGTCCATGGTCTTGCCCTCGCCGACCTGCTGGTTCTCCAGCCCGGAGACGAGGGGAAGGGCGTCGCCCGCGTTATCGGCTACGGAGCGGTAGCTGCGCGCGAGCTCTCCGAGTACCTCCGCATCACCCGGAGTCGGGTCGTCGGAGAACCCGAAGACGTCTTCCCAATCGGACACCGCTGGACGCGCCATGGCCGCGACCTCACTTTCCCTTGTCTGTTTCGCCCATGGGGCCTCCGCCGGCCGCTTCCGCCGCCGGTTCCGCTGCGCCGGACGTGCCGGCCGGGTCCTCGAAGCGGAACGACTCCGCGATCGCGTCGAAGACCTCGTAGAACTGGTCCGCCAGATCCACGTTGGGGGTGGAGCTGGCGAGCACCAGATAGTCCCGGCTGTTCGGCACCGGGATCAGGGTGTGCCGCACCGCGGTGGGGACGGGCGTCCCCTGGTAGTCCACGTCCTCGATCCTGGTGATCCGCCCGGCCGCTCCGACCTGCGGCAGTTCCACCAACTCCACCTCGCCGGGCGGCAGTCCGGTCCCTTCCGCCGCGGTGCCGAGCTGCATGCCGGCCGCGACGACGAGGTCCGCCAGATCCTCCGACTGATCCTCGGGAACGGAGATCCGGAGCACGACCGTCGTGGCGCTGAGCACCAGGGGGCCGCTGCCCGCCTTGAGGATCCTGAGCATGCCCGACGCCCGCAGCGCGCCCTGCGCGTGCGCCTCGCGGGCGGTGCGCCGGGTGCTGCGGATCAGCTCGTCCACCTGCTCACGGGAGAGCTGCGGAGCCTTCTTCACCTGGGACTCGATACGGCGGCGGATCGACGCGTCCCGGGTGTTCGGGTCGAGGTCGAGATGCCACCAGGAGTCCGGGAACCTCAGCTGGTAGCCCGCGGGCGCGCCCTCGGGCCGCTCCGTGACCGGATGCGTCATGACGCCTTTCCCTTCCGCACGACGTCTCCTGTCACGCGTCCTTCTTCGATTGGTCCAGCGAGTTGGCGCTGTCCTCGTCCGTCTTCGTGAAGTTCTCGGAGATCTTGTCCGTGTTCTCCGCGAACGTCTTCACGTTGTCGTGGACCCGCTCGTGACCCGCCACCCACGCCTTGTCGAACTCGTCGAGAGCCTCCGCGAGGCGGGAGTCGCCGGCGAAGCTCTTGAACGAGTCGGCCTCACCCGTGGCGTGGAAGAGCGTCGCGGAGTTGCCGATCAGTTCCCCGATGTTCTGGAGCTCCCTGGCCGTGTCCTTCAGGTCCTGCACGGGAACGCTGATGCGACCCATCGGTGTCTCCTCTCCTGCTCCGGCCGTCCGGCCCCGTCCTCACGGGGAGGGCGGGGCCGGACGGTGCGGGGCACGTCAGCCGATGGAGCCGGACGTCTGGTCGTCGGTGTCGACGAACGCGTCGGCGACCTGCTTGATGAACTCGCTGACGCCGTGCAGGCCCTCGATCGCGTTCTGGGTGCCGTTCTTGTACTCCTCCCAGTACGGGCGGAACTTCGACTCGGCACCCGGGGTCGAGTAGGCCGCCTCGACCATCTCGTCCATCTTGGTGTTGGCCTCGTGGAGGCTCTGCTGCATCTGCTCCTTCTGGTTCTGAAGCCAGGTCGCCGCCTCCCGCATCTCGTCCGGGCTGATCTGGATGTTGCCGCCGGCCATGTCGATTCCTTCCCTCGCTGCGTATCGCCGCGGCTCGTTGGGCCGCACACACGGGGCTGTACGGGGCACCTGCCGAGGCGGTTCACACCAGTTCCGGAACGGTGACGAAGCACCAGGTGACGCACTGACCAGCAAGGCACACCTCGCAGCTGAACAGCGGGCTACCCGAGGAGGAAGGACCGGGCGCCAGACCGAGACAAGATCAACTGATCTGCCACGGACCTGGCTCGGATCTGGCTCGGATCCGGCGCGGATCTGACACAGCGACTTCGGCGGCGCGATCCCGGCCTGAGAACGATCAAGGCCCAGGCGTCCGGTTCATCACCGGCCGACCTGGGCCTTCGTCGTGCTCGCCGCATACGCGGCGCATGGTGCCCCCGGCAGGATTCGAACCTGCGACACCCGCTTTAGGAGAGCGGTGCTCTATCCCCTGAGCTACGGAGGCATGGGTTTGGACCCCTGACAGGGTAGCTGATGCGTTCGCGGTAGTTCGCTTCTGTTGGGGATGAGGAGTGGCGGGTGTGCCTTGGTGGTCGGGGTGGGGCGCTGGGGCGGGATGGCTTCAGGGGTAAATGTGTGGTGTGTGCCGTTCCCGCGGGTTTCGGTGATGGGGTGTCTGGTGGGTTGGTGTGGATGCTTCTGGTGGGGAGGGGCGGCATGAACGCCGATGGCGGTGGTCGAAATGACCACCGCCATCGGCGTCGTTGTTGTCGGGCCGCGTGGCGGGCCGACTGGGGGGCCGGGTGTCGTCGTGGTGGCCCCCGGGGTGTGTGGTCAGCCGCCGATGTGCCAGCTGACGGTGCCGTCCGTCGTGGCGAGGAGGGCCAGGAGGAGCAGGTCGACGGCGCCGAGGGTGATGCCCAGGAGGGCGCGGCCGCGGCGGGTGGTGCCGCGGGCCAGGGAGAGGCCGCCGAGGACCAGGGCACAGGGGCCGAGAACGATGTTGAGGACCAGGGTGCCGAGCACGCCGAGGATGAAGGAGGCCACGGCCATGCCGTCCGCTTGCGAGCGGCGGCGGGAGGCGGGCCGGTGCGGGGCCTGGGCTGCTGCGGTCGGCGCGGACGAGGTCGTCCGGGCGGCTTCGCTGAGCGTGGTCATCGGGAGGTCACCTCGGCGTGGTGGCGGCGTTCGCGGAGGAAGAAGACGAGCAGCCAGCCGGCGATGACGGCGGCCGCGACGAGGGTGACGGGGACGGGGAGGTGTGCCGCGGTGCCCAGCATGATCCCCATCAGGAGGAGGGCTGCGACGAGGAAGAGCATGATCTTCCTTTCCGATTCCAGAGGACAGTTGTTCACTCAGTTCCTTCAGTCTACGACCGTCGCCGGGTGGAGTAGTTCGGAGAACGGTTGTTTACTGGATGACATGAGTCACAGTCTTGGAGTCCGGCAGGCCCAGAAGCAGAAGACCCGTCAGGCCTTGCTCGACGCGGCACTCGGTCTGCTGGAGGAGCAGAGCCTGAGCAGCCTCGGTCTGCGGGAGGTGACGCGGGTGGTGGGGATCGCCCCGACCGCGTTCTACCGGCACTTCCGGGACATGGGTGAGCTGGGCGTCGCGCTGGTCGAGGAGGCGTTGGGGAGTCTGCATGTGATGGTGCGGGCGATCCTCGCCGAGCAGGACGCGGCCGAGGAGCGGATCGACCGTACGGTCGCGGTCGTGGAGCAGCACGTGCGCCAACATCCGCTGCACATCCGGTTCGTGGCGCGCGAGCGGCACGGGGGTGTGCGGGCGGTGCGGCAGGCGATCGCGGGTGAGCTGGACCGGTTCGCGGAGGAGGTCGCGGCGGCGCTCAAGTCCCAGCCGGTGTCGGAGGGCTGGTGCGATGACGATGTGCGGATGCTGGCGGAGTTGTATGTGGACCGGCTGGTGACGACCGCCGCGGCGCTGCTCGACGCCGAGGAGGACGGGGCCGAGGGGGCGGCCGGTCAGGTGGTACGGGTGGCGCGCCGTCAGCTGCGGCTGATCAGCATCGGACGGCAGCACTGGAGGGGAGAGAAGGGGGAGGAATAGGGGGAGGAGTAGGGGGTGGGGATGGTGTGGGGAGGGGTGTTGCGTCGACGAGGGGGTGCTGGGGTTGCTGCGGCAGGTGGGTGGCCGGCGTGTGGGAGGGGTGTGGCAGGGCGTGTGGCAGGGGTGTCCGTACCGGATAGGTGTCGTCCGGGTTCGGGGGGTGGTCAGTTGCGTGCCGGGGTCACCCGTACGCGGTAGGTGCCGTCCGGGTTCTCCGTCAGGACGGTGACGGCCGCGCCGCTGTGGGGGTCCGTGTAGGTATCGCCGGGGAGGAAGGTGGCGTCGGTCAGTTCCGGGTCGACGTACTTGTTGCCGCGGTGGCAGCCGCCGCTGTGCGGGGTGGCGTCCACGATGCGGAGCGGGCCGCGGCCCGAGGGGACGTGGGTGGCGACGCGGTAGACGAGGATCCCGGGCCGGCAGACCGCGGGGTCGAGCAGGGCGCGGGTGCGGGCCTCGACGACCAGGGCGGTGCGGGGCGAGGTCGGGACGACGACGATCTTCGTGCCGCCGGGGGTGGCGATCGGGGTGAGGGTGTGTTCGCCGGGCGTCCCGTGGCGTGGTGCGCAGTGCACCTGATCGGCGGACAGCCAGCCGAGCTTCCACTTGTGCCAGCCGACGAAGTCGTTGCTCGGGCCCCAGTCCTCGTCCATCGGGTCCCAGTGCCCCACCGGGGGCGAAGCGTCGCGGTCGTCGGTGAAGTAGAGGTCGGGCAGGCCGAAGCTGTGGGCGTTCTCGTGGTTGAGGACGCGGAAGGCGCTCACCCCGGATTGCCGGCTCCAGATGAAGGACGCGTTCCGGAACGGCACCCCGTCGGCGGTCTTCAGCCCCATGTCACCGCCGCTGAAGGTGACCGACAGGACCGTACGGGTCGCGGGCGGGCCCGCGTTGGGTGTGGCGATGACGTTGATGACGTCGTAGTCGCGGAAGTCGACGACGGGGTCGACCTCGCGGAGGACCTCGCGGGAGAGGGCGTGATAGCCGCCGTCCGAGCTCGGGTCGAAGCTGGCGCCCCGCTGAATGCCGTACGCCGCGAGCGGCCGTGACATGTGGATCCACCGGAGCAGCGGCGTGGGCTGGTAGGTCAGCCTGCCGTACGAGCTGGTGTGGAAGTAGTTCGTCGCGGCCGGGAAGAATTCGGCGAAGCGGGCGCTGGGGGACATCGTGGCGCGGGCGTCCGGGAAGTCGACGAAGAGGGTGAGGGCCCGTACGACGCCGGAGGAGCGGGCGAAACCGGCGGGGGTGTCCGCGGATTCGGCCACGTCGTCGTTGATGCCGCGCAACGCACACGGGCCGCTCGGCGCGGTGCCGGGCCCCGTAGGTATGGCGACGGCGCTGGGCGGCGAGCCCAGGGCTATGGCCGCGGCCGCGATGGCCGCGCCTGCGGCCAGAACCGCGGATGCCTTGTGCTTCATATCGATCACCTTGGGTCGACAGGTGGCCGATCGCGCGCGGTGTTACGTCAACTGGAGTCATGGCAGGGCCGGATGGGTCGCTGTCGGTCCTTTGGGCCGCTGTCGTTCCTTGATTGTTGGGCCTGGGGCGGCGTGTCGGGCGTGTCGGTCGGGTGTGGCGGCCGGGCGTGTCGATCGAGTGCGTCGCGTGCGCCGAGGGGTGGGCGAGGGCGTGGGTGCGGGTGTGGGGGAGGGGTGTGCTCCAGGTCACGTCGCGGCGTGAAATATCCGGGGAGGGGCTCCCCGTTTAACCAGACGTCCGGATGAAGCGGGGAGGGTCTCCCCGGTTCGTGCCGGTGCCGGCCTGTCGCCCGGCCGGCCGCCCGTCGAGTCACTCGATCGGGCGGGCGGGGGCAGCGCCCGGGAATCCAGGCCTTCGGGAAGTGTCGAGAGTGGAAGGGAGTGAGCTGCCATGACTGCCGTCGTCGCATGCGCGAAGTCCGGGAACGCGAAGTTCGAGAAGAAGAGGCAGCAGCCCCGTCTGCGGGCCGATGCGCTGCGCAACCGGGAGCGGCTCATCGCGGCCGCCCGGGAGACGATGGTCGAGTTCGGACCCGAGGTCCCGCTCGACGAAATCGCCCGACGCGCGGGTGTCGGCAATGCGACGCTCTATCGTCACTTCGCGGATCGCCCCGAGTTGATCCACCACGTCACGCTCTCCGTCATGTCCCGTACCGCGGATCGCGCGGAGAGTGCCCTTGCCGAGGAGCCCGATGCTTTCCAGGCGCTGAGGCGCTTCGTCCACGCCGCGGTGGAGGAGCGGATCGGGGCGTTGTGTCCGTTGCTCTCCGACGGCGTCGACCGGGACCACCCCGATCTGATCGCGGCGCGTGAACGCCTGGAGGCGGCCGTCGAGGCCGTCATGGGTGCCGCGCGCGACAGCGGCCAGCTGCGTACCGACATCGCCGTCGGTGATCTGATGGTCGCGATCACCCAGCTCACCCGGCCGCTGCCGGGCAACAGCTGTACGAACTTCGACCAGTTCGTGCACCGTCACCTACAACTGTTCCTGGACGGCTTGCAGGCGCCCGCCCGCTCCGAACTTCCCGGCGCCGCCGCCACTTTGGACGACCTGAGGCGCCGCTCGTAGAGCGGACGGCGCGCCGCAGCGGCGTCATACGCCGCTCGTCTCGCACACCCCTCGTCTGATCCGCCCGCTCGTCTCACACGTCCCCACCTTTCCTACGTCCTCACCCTTCCTACGCCCCCGCCTTTCCTGCGTCCTCACTCTTCCTACGTCCCCGCGCCCGTCCCGCATCCCCACGCCCGCCAGTTTTTTCGCTCTGCACGTCCCGTTCTTCGCTCTTATTCGCTCACTGCATCACTAGGTGGATCCCGCCATGCCTGAAACAGCCACGTCCGTCGATCCCCGGCGCTGGAAAGCGCTGATATTCATCGCTCTCGCCCAGCTGATGGTCGTGCTCGACGCGACCATCGTGAACATCGCGCTGCCCTCCGCGCAGGTGGATCTCGGTATCACCGACGCCAACCGGCAGTGGGTGATCACCGCCTACGCACTGGCCTTTGGCGGTCTGCTGCTCTTCGGGGGGCGCGTCGCCGACCTGTGGGGTCGGAAGCGGACCTTCATCATCGGGCTCATCGGATTCGCGGTCGCCTCCGCGCTCGGCGGGGCCGCGGCCGACCAGGGGATGCTGCTGGGCGCGCGTGCGCTCCAGGGTGTCTTCGGGGCGCTGCTGGCGCCGGCCGCGCTGTCGCTGCTGGCCGTGACGTTCACCGAGGCCAAGGAGCGCGCCAAGGCGTTCGGCATCTTCGGTGCGATCGCCGGTGGTGGCGGTGCCGTGGGTCTGATCCTCGGCGGGGTGCTGACCGAGTACATGAACTGGCGCTGGACCTTCTTCGTCAACATCCCGTTCGCCGTGGTGGCCGCGACCGGCGCTCTCCTGGTCATCCGCGAGCCCGCAGGGAGCCGTAACCCCTCCCGTCTGGACGTCCCCGGCGTCATCCTGGCCACGCTCGGCCTGGTCTCGCTGGTCTACGCGTTCACCCGTGCCGAGTCCGACGGCTGGCTGGCCGGTCCGACGCTCGGCCTGTTCGTGGCGGCGGCCGTGCTGCTGCTGGCGTTCGTGCTGGTCGAGTCCAAGGTGAAGGCGCCGCTGCTGCCCCTGCGGGTGGTCGCGGAGCGGAACCGCGCCGGTATCTATGCCTCGCTCGGTCTGGCCGTGATCGGCATGTTCGGCCTCTTCCTCTTCCTGACCTACTACCTCCAGATCGTGAAGGGCTACACGCCGGTCATGACCGGCCTGGCCTTCCTGCCGATGATCGTCGGCATGATCACCGGCTCGACGCAGATCGGCGCCCGGCTGATGACCCGGGTCCGGCCGCGGCTGCTGATGGCACCCGGTTTCACGGTCGCCGCGCTCGGCATGCTGGTGCTGACCCAGATCGACCTGGACACGTCCTACCCGGCGCTGATCCTGCCCGGCTTCCTGCTGATGGGTCTCGGCATGGGTACGGCGTTCATGCCCGCCATGTCACTGGCCACGCACGGGGTCCAGCCGCGCGACGCCGGTGTCGCCTCCGCGATGGTCAACACCTCGCAGCAGGTGGGCGGCGCGATCGGTACGGCCCTGCTGAACACCATCGCGGCCAGTGCCACCACCGCGTACGCGACCTCGCACGCGGCCGGTGCGCGCTCGGCCGACCTGCTCAAGCTCCAGTCGATGGTGCACGGCTACACCACCGCCATCTGGTGGGCGGTCGGCATCCTGGCACTGGCGGGCGTGATCGCCTTCACCTTCATCAACACCGGGCGGCCGGGTGGCGGTTCGCCGGCGGCCTCCTCCGATGAGGGCGAGAGCACGGTTGTGGGTTCGTCCGAGAACCAGGGCCAGGGCGAGGGCCAGGGCGAGGTGCAGGTTCCGGTGATGGTGCACTGAGCCGGTGAGTGGCGGGAGCCCAGTACCGCTCCCGCTCCCCTCACGCCCGCTGGCGTCGGTCTCGTCCGGCTCCGCTGATCCGTCAGCGGAGCCAGGGGAGGTCGGCGCCTTTCGGTTGCAGGCCTTCCGTCATGGCCTGGCAGATCTCGGCCAACTGGCCGACCTGCTCCGGGGAGAGCCGGTCGAAGATCGCGGCGCGTACGGCGGCGACATGCCCGGGGGCGGCCCTCTCCAGAACCCGCATTCCCTCGTCCGTGAGGTAGGCGTTCTGGCCCCGCTTGTCGGACGGGCAGTTCTCGCGTTGGACCCAGCCGTTGCGCTCCAGGCGCGCGATGGCGTGGGAGAGCCGCGAGCGTGTGATCTTGGCGTTCTGAGCCAGCTCGGTCATCCGCATCCGGCGCCGCGGTGCACGGGAGAGCTGGACCAGCAGGCCGTAATAGACATGCGGCATCCTCGCGTCCCGCTGCAACTGACGGTCGAGGTGATCCTCCAGGAGCGTGGTGGCGTGGAGGTAGCACTGCCAGGCAAATTGCTCCTCATCGCTGAGCCAGCGCGGCTCAGTTGCGGATTCGATGCTCATACCATCCACTCTCTCACCACTTGGAGAGTTATTTAAGTTTTAACAACGTCAGGCTACACTGAGGCCAATGCTTGAAGTTTCAAGCATTTGGGTCGCGTGACGACGGAAGGCGCACGCGCACCAACTACTGCCAGTGTGACGCTGTGGGGTTGTGATGTCCGTAATGCCGGCTCTCTATCTGAGCCATGGTGCGCCGCCGCTCGCCGACGATCCCTGGTGGCCGGGCCAGCTGGCCGCCTGGTCCGCGGAGCTGCCGCGTCCCCGGGCCGTACTGATCGTCTCCGCCCACTGGGAGGAGGCTCCGCTCGCGCTCGGTGCCACCCGGACGGTGCCGCTGATCTACGACTTCTGGGGTTTCCCGGAGCACTACTACCAGGTGCGATACCCGGCCCCCGGTGCACCTGAACTGGCCGAGCGGATACGCGGGACGCTGCGTACGGCGGGCACGCCCGTGGTGGATCTCCCCGACCGGGGGCTCGATCACGGCGCGTACGTCCCGCTCGTCGAGATGTTCCCGGACGCCGACGTCCCCGTACTCCAGATCTCCCTGCCGACCCTCGATCCGCGCCGGCTCCATGAGATCGGCCGCAGGCTCGCACCGTTGCGCGAGGAGGGTGTGCTGATCATCGGTAGCGGCTTCTTCACGCACAATCTGGCCGCGCTGCGGCACGTCGACGGCGGTACGCCCGCGTGGTCGGCGGAGTTCGACGACTGGGGGCGCGAGGCCCTGGAGTCCCAGGATCTCGACGCCCTCTTCGACTTCGCGCACAAGGCGCCGGCCGGCCGGCTCGCCCATCCCCGCACCGAGCACTTCGCCCCGCTGTTCGTGACCCTGGGGGCAGCGGAGGCGCACGGGCAGCTGGGCGGCGGACGCAGTGTGATCGACGGGTTCTGGATGGGGCTGGCGAAGCGGTCGGTGCAGTTCGGCTGAGGGGGGCGGGGGCCGCCGCCCGCCGTCTACTGGGCGCCGTCCACCGGGCGCCGCCCGCCTGGCATCCGCCGGCCTGGCGTCGGCCCGCCGCCTGCCGTCCGCCGGGTGCCCGTCAGTCGTTCTCGTCGATCAGGGTGAGGGCGTTCAGGGCCGCCGACAGGGCGCGGGTGTCGCCGTCCTCGGAGGCCGCCGCCACGTCCAGAGCGGTGTCCGCGAACTTGATCGCATGCTCGTTGCCGTTGGCGACCGCTCGCTCGAAGACCTCCTCGGGTGTGATCGAGGCGGCGTCCGGTGCCGGGAGCGGGGTGTCCGCGGCGTAGATCGCGGTGACCGCCGAGGTCGCCGCCCAGGCCACCGCGAACGAGTGCGCCCACAGCTCCCGGGGGAGCGCGGGCAGGGTGCGCAGCACCGCGTTCGGCGCGGTGGCGGCGTGCACCAGCATGATGCCGTTCCCGTGGCCGTAGTCCGCGTAGTTGAGGGTGGCGGCGCGTACGAGCGCGGTCAGGCCCTCGCGTACGGCCTCGGGGTCATCGGGGAGGTGCAAGGACTCGGTGGTGCTCAACCAGCCTGGGGTAGCAGGGAGTTGGGAGTAGCCGTTCTCCGGCGTCACGTGCTGTTCGGCGATACGGGGGAGGGCGGCCAGGGCCTCGGACGGGGTGGCGCCGCCCGTGGGGCGGACGGCGACGGGCAGGAGCAGATGCCGGGCGGCCCAGTAGCCGAGGGCGTGCGCGAACTCCGCGAGCCGCGCGGTGTCCTCGCCCTCCGTCAGGAGACTGCGTACGGCATGGCCCACGCGGATCGCAGGGTGGGTGGCGGCGCCGGCGATGCCGGGCAGCAGCCGCGGCCACCATACGGCGAGGAGTTCGCGCCAGGGCCGCTCGGCGGCCTGGTGGCTGAAGTACGCGGTCCAGTCGGTGACCCGGCTCGCATCGCCCAGTGCCTCCCGCCAGTTGGCGTCGGTGATGCGGCCGTGGGCACGCGGCACGCCTTCCAGTTTGTTCTCGTAGCCGTCGAGCCAGCGGTGGACGGTGTGGGCCTGGCCGTTGCGGACCATGGCTTCGACGGCCATCGGTCCGTGGTTGCTCAGATAGCCGTTGAACTCGGGGCCGGAGGTGTGCAGGCGGAGCAGGGCTTCGTCGAGTGTGCCGCTCGTCGTATCCATGGCTGGAGGCTAGGGCGGCGGGGTGGCGCGCGTAATGGGCTTCCGGCCTACACCGCTGGTCGTAAGGCCGCAGGTGGGGCGGGAGTTGGCGGTGGGTTGGGTGCGGCAGTCGCGGGCCGAGGGGGGCGGCGGGCGTTGCCTCATGTCCGTATCCCTCAGTATCCCGCCGCGTCCCTCAGCATCCGCCGCGTCCCTCAGCATCCCGCCGTATCCACCGGATCCATACCGGACAGAGGGCGTCGGGTATTGGGGGGAGGGTGCTGCCATGACGAGTGAGAGCGGACGAGGCGAGGGCGGCGCGGACTTCGAGGGCGTCGCTGACGTCAAGGGTGGTACGGGACGGGCCGGTGGTGGCAGTGAGGGGGGTGAAGCGGTGGGCTGGTCGGTGGTCCGGGCGGCGGTACCGGAGTTCGCCGGGCGGGTGCAGGAACGGTTCGGGGCGTACCGGCACCACGTTCTCGCCACCCTCCGCAAGGACGGCGCACCGCGGCTCACCGGCCTGGAGGCGGATTTCCGCTACGGGGAGCTGTGGCTGGGCATGATGGTGGGCTCGCGCAAGGTGCTCGACCTACGGCGCGACCCCCGCTTCGCGCTGCATGCCAACCCGGGGCCGGGCACCGATCTTTCGGGCGGTGACGTACGGGTGTCCGGGCGGGCCGTGGAGGTGACCGACCCCGAGGTGGTCGCGCGCTATGCGGCGGTGGTGAAGCCACCGGAGCCGTTCCATCTCTTCCGGGCGGAGCTGACGGAGGCGGTGCGTACGTGCATCCAGGACTCGTGTGTGGTGCTGGAGAGCTGGGTACCGGGGCGGCCGCTGCGCACCATCCGGCGGACGTCCGACGATGCCGCGCTTCAGGTGGAGTGAGACGGCGCTACGGGTGGAGTGATGTGGCGCCACAGTTGGCCTGATGTGGCGCCACAGTGGATCTCAGTGGGTGGCCACGGGGAGGTGGTGGGACCCGTCGCGGTGGGACCGGTCGTGCTTGTGGGGGTGGGGCCGGTGCCTGCCGTGCGGCTCGCGGACCCGGTGGGTGCGGAAGATGTAGAGGGCGACGACGAACATCACGGCGCCCATGGTGAAGCCGAAGGCGCACGACTTCAGGATCGATTCGCCGCCGAGGCTGTAGGCCCAGCCGAGCGCACCGCCGAAGAGCGCACCGTAGGCGAGCGCCCGGGTTTCGGTGATCATGGACGACTGGAAGTGGGCCACCAGCAGCCCCAGCGCACCGGACACCACCGCCGCGGCCAGCCCGTACAGCATGGCCGGACCGCCCTTGGTGCCGTCGGTGTGCGTGCGGAAGATGGTGAAGCAGCCGAAGGCGAGTGCCGTGATGATCGGCAGCGACACGGTCGACGGGATGCGCTGGGCCCTTGCCGCCATTCCGGCCATTCCGGTCGGTCGCGAGGCCCCCTGCGGGCCACGGGCCCGGGCGTTCGCCGTCGCGCCGTGTTCGACGTCCACGGTGCCGTGTGAGCGGGCGGCCCTCGCACCGTGCCGGTGAGCGTGCTGGTCCATGACGGGCTCCTCTCGCTTGCCCCGCTGTCCCGCTGCTCCTTCCGTCCAGGCGACACCCGGGTGCCGTCGGCGTCAACTGGAGCGGCGGACGACGGAGCGGGAGGCGGAGGCGGAGAGGGGTCGGGGGAGGGCGCGGGGAGGCGGGTGAGGAGCGGGGTCAGCCCAGATCCTTCTGGTACCAGGCCACGTCCCAGTAGCGGCCGAATTTGCGGCCCACTTCCGTGTACGTACCGATGTGCCGGAAGCCGAAGCGGGTGTGGAGGCGGGTGGACGCCTCGTTCGGCTGGGTGATCCCGGCGTAGGCGCGATGCACGTCCTCGTCGGCCAGCGCCTCGAACAGGGCCGTGTAGAGCAGCGTGCCGATGCCGCGGCCGACGGCGTGCGGAGCGCAGTAGGCCGTGACCTCGACGGAGGGCGCGTAGGCGGCCTTGTGGCGGAAGGAGCTGCTGGTCGCGTAACCGAGCAGTGCACCTTCTCCCGCCGTCCCCGGGGCACCTTCTCCCGCCGACCCCGGGGCGGCCTCTCCCACCGTCCCCGGGCCTTCCGCCGACCCGGCCTGCGGGTCGCCCTCCGGGCCGTTGTGCGGGTTTTTGGTCCGGTCTGTCACTTCGCGGGCAACCAGGAGGCGATGCGGGCCGTCTTGTGGGTAGGCGAGCAACCATGGGCGGCGCTGATCGGGAGTGAAGGGCTCCAGGTCGAACGTGATGCACGTCTCACGGATGTAGTGGTTGTAAAGATCCGTGAGGGCCGGAAGGTCGGCTTCCGTGCCCGCCCTGACCTGCACTTCGCCCTGCTCACGTGGCATGTGGCCTCCTCGGGTGGGGGCGCAGGGTACTGCATGATCAGAAAAATAGAGGGGCAGCGTGGGAATTCTGTCCGGATTCCAGCCGTTGTTTCCTTCGGACGGGCCACGCGGTGAGCATCGGCTTCGATGCCCCGATCCGGTCCGCCTTTGTCCCGCGACCGACTCATCGCAAAGGGAGCACACGCATGGCAACCCGTGCCGTCGCCCGACGTCAGGAAAGCAGCACCGGTTCTGACGGGGCGAACAGTGTTCGCGCCATAGGCGGGGAGATCGCCGACCGCGACCTGGTCGGCATGTACCTCGACGAGATCGCGCGTACACCGCTGCTCGACGCCGCCAAGGAGGTCGAGCTGTCCCAGACCATCGAGGCGGGCGTCTACGCCCAGCAGATCCTCGACGGCGAAGTCACCGACGGTAATGCCGCAGGTGCGGGCCGCGAGGAGCTCGAGGCGCTGGTCGAGGAGAGTGCCAGGGCCAAGGACGTCTTCATCCGCTCCAACCTCCGCCTGGTGGTCGCGGTGGCCCGCCGTTATCCGCGCGCCGGGCTGCCCCTGCTGGACCTGATCCAGGAGGGCAACGCCGGTCTGGTGCGTGCCGTGGAGAAGTTCGACTACGCCAAGGGCTTCAAGTTCTCGACGTATGCGACGTGGTGGATCCGTCAGGCCATCACCCGTTCCATCGCCGACCAGTCGCGCACGATCCGGCTGCCCGTGCACCTCGTCGAGGAGCTGGGCCGGATCCGCCGGGTGCAGCGCGAGTTCAACCGCGAGAACGGCCGTGACCCGGAGCCGGCGGAGGTCGCCGGGGAGCTGGGCTCCACGCCCGCCCGTGTCACCGACGTACTCGACTGGGCGCGCGACCCGGTCAGCCTCAACATGTCGGTGGACGACGACGGCGACACCCAGTTCGGCGATCTGCTGGAGGACACCTCCGCGGCCTCGCCCGAGCAGTCCGTGCTCACGCTGCTGCGCAGCGAGGAGCTGGAGGACCTGATCGACCGCCTCGACCACCGCACGGCCTCGATCATCAAGGCCCGCTACGGCATAGAGGACGGCCGTGAGCGCACGCTGACCGAGGTCGGCAAGCAGCACGGCCTGACCCGCGAGCGGATCCGGCAGATAGAGAAGCACGCCCTGCTGGAGCTGAAGCGGATGGCGGGTGACACGGGATTCGACGCGGCCGCGTAACCGGCTCGCGCCGCGGCGCGAGCCGAGATCCCTGGCGAGGCCTGTGCCTGTAGAGGACGAGCCCCGGTGCCCTTCGTGGCGTCGGGGCTCTGTTGCGTCCGGAGGGTTGCCGGGCGGGGGCGGAGGGTTGCTCTCAGGCGGCTCCGATGTCCGTTTGAGTCTGTCCAGAGTCCATTTACGTTTACTTCGCGGAAGTCCAGGCGTAGCATCGCGTTGAAACCACAGGTTCGGGCATGGAACGGACACAGACGCTGATGTATGCACCGGAACGCCAGCAGGAGATTCTGCGGCTCGCCCGTGAGGGCGGGCGGGTCGATGTGCTCTCCCTGGCGGAGGAGTTCCAGGTCACCGCCGAGACCGTGCGGCGCGATCTGAAGGCGCTGGACCGGGCCGGCCTGGTGCGCCGGGTACACGGCGGTGCCATCCCGGCCGGCCGGCTGGACTTCGAACCCGACCTCGCCGAGCGGGACGCCGTCGCCGCCGACGAGAAGCAGCGCATCGCACGGGCCGCACTCGCCGAGCTCCCCGGCGGTGACGGTGGCGCCGCCGGATCCGGGAGCGTGATCCTGGACGCCGGTACGACCGCCGTCCGGCTCGCCGCGGAGATCCCGCTGGAGGCCGAGCTGACCGTCGTCACCCACGGCCTGCCGGTCGCCGCGCGGCTGGCCGACCACCCCGGACTCACCCTCCACCTCGTCGGCGGCCGGATCCGTCGCCGTACGCGGGCCGCGGTCGACGACTGGGCGCTGCGCGCCTACCGCGAGCTCAACGCCGATGTGCTGTTCCTCGCGACCAACGGCTTCTCGCTGGAGGGCGGCCTGACCACCCCCGACCTCGCGGAGGCCGCCGTGAAGCGGGCGCTCATCACCGCCGCCCGCCGGGTCGTCCTCCTCGCGGACTCCGCCAAATTCGGGCAGCAGCACTTCGCCCGCTTCGGCGAGCTGTCCGATGTGGACCTGCTCATCACCGACACCGGCCTGAGCCCCGACGACGCCCTCGCCATCGAGCGCGCGGGCACGGAAGTAGTACGCGCATGATCCTCACCGTCACCCCCAACCCCAGCCTGGACCGTACGTACGAGATCCCGGCGCTGGACCGTGGGGCCGTGCTCCGGGCCACCGCCGACCGGATCGACCCCGGCGGCAAGGGCGTCAATGTCTCGCGGGCGGTCGCCGCCGCCGGCCACCGCACCCTCGCCGTACTGCCCCTGGGCGGCCCGGCGGGTGCGGCACTGGCCGGGCTGCTGGGCGCCGAGGGCATCGAGGTGGCGGGTGTCCAGGTGGCCGGGCAGACCCGCTCCAACATCTCGGTCGCCGAACCCGACGGCACCCTGACGAAGATCAATGCGACCGGGCCCGAGCTGACCGCCGACGAGTCGGAGGCGCTGCTCACCACGGTCGGCGAGCGGTCCGCCGGCGCCGACTGGATCGCCTGCTGCGGCAGTCTGCCGCGCGGCCTGGCGCCCGAGTGGTACGCGGAGCTGGTCGCCCGCGCCCACCGGGCCGGCGCCCGGATCGCCCTGGACACCTCAGGCCCGTCGCTGACCGCGGCGCTGCGCGAACGCCCGGACATCGTCAAACCGAACGCCGAGGAGCTGGCGCAGGCCGTCGGCCGCCCGCTCGCGACCCTCGGCGACGCGGTCAAGGCCGCCGAGGAGCTGCGGGCATCGGGAGCCCGCGCCGTACTGGCCTCTCTGGGGGCGGACGGCCAGCTCCTCGTCGACGAGGAAGGCGCCTTCTTCGGCAGCGCCCCGGTCGTCGCCGTCCGCAGCAATGTCGGCGCGGGTGATGCCTCACTGGCGGGCTTTCTCGCCGCGGGCGGTACGGGACCGATGGCGCTGGCCGCCGCGCTGGCCCATGGTGCGGCCGCCGTCCAGCTGCCCGGCAGCCAGATGCCGACACCGGCCGATCTGGACACGTCGGCGGTCAGGACCACCGACGCGGTGCCGCTCCACCGCCCACTGACGGAGCCGGTGTCATGACGGCCGTGCGCGAAGCCGCTGGTGTTGCCGCGGTGCGGCCAGTTGTTGCTGTGCCTGACACGTGGCGAGCTGTTGCCGGGCCGGCCACGCGGCGAGTTGTCGGCATGGCCGCCGCGCGCCGAGTTGTCGGCCTGCCCCCTCGATCCCGCCCTCCGGCCACTGCTGGAAGGCGCTCCAGCCACCCCCCGTTCCGTCCCCACCGCCCCCACGGCGGTACCGCGCGCAAGGGAGCCCGCGATGAGTGAGCTGATCACCGCGGAACTGGTCGACCTCGACCTGTCCGCAGAAACGAAGGACGCCGCCGCACGGTCCCTGGCCGAACGGATGGTCGCCCACGGTCGCGTCACCGACCTGGAGGGGTTCCTCGCGGACGTGGCCGCGCGCGAGGCCCAGATGCCGACCGGTCTGGACGGCGGGATCGGGATTCCGCACTGCCGCAGCACGCATGTCACGGAGCCGACGCTGGCCTTCGGACGCAGCGCCTCCGGTATCGACTTCGGTGCGCCGGACGGCCCGGCCGACCTGATCTTCCTGATCGCGGCCCCGGCGGGCGGCGACGCGGACCATCTGTCGATCCTCTCGACCCTCGCCCGGAGCCTGATGGACGAGTCCTTCACCGGCGCGCTGCGGTCCGCCACCGAACCGGAGCGTACGGCGGCACTGATCCGTGGCGACGAGCCGGCGGCGGAGCCCTCGGCCCAGGCCCAGGACCAGGCCCAAGCCCAGGACCAGGCCCAAGCCCCGGCCCAGGCCCCGGCTCCGGACACGGAGGCGCGGGCGGACACGGACGCGCGAGCGGAGACGGACGCACGGCCGGAAAAGGACGCACGGCCGGAGACGGCACCCGAGGCGGAAGAGGCCCCCGCAGCATCGACCGAGGCCCCTTCCGAGGCCCCTTCCGAGGCACCTTCCGAGGCACCTCCCGAGGCCCCTCCCGCGGCTACCCCCGAAGCCGCCCCCGCGGCCGCCCCCTTCCGTATCGTCGCCATCACCTCCTGCCCCACCGGTATCGCGCACACCTACATGGCCGCCGAATCGCTGGAGAAGGCCGGGCAGGCCGCCGGCGTCGAGGTGTTCGTCGAGACGCAGGGCTCGGCCGGGTTCACACGGCTCGACCCGCAGCTCGTCACGGACGCGGACGGCGTGATCTTCGCGCATGACGTCGAGGTACGGGAGAAGGAACGGTTCGCCGGGAAGCCGACGGTCGACGTCGGAGTGAAAGCGGGCATCAACCGCCCCGCCGAACTCATCGCCGAGGTACGGCAGAAGGCCGAACGCGGCGAGGTGTCCGGCACCGCGCGCGCCGCCGCGCCCATGGACAAGGACGCCGAGACGGGCGACGGCTTCGCCACCCGCCTGCGCAAGTGGCTGATGACCGGCGTCAGTTACATGGTCCCGTTCGTCGCTGCGGGCGGTCTGCTCATCGCGCTCGCCTTCGCCATCGGCGGCTACACGATCAACAAGGCGCCCTCCGTCGCCGAGCACTTCCTCTGGACCGATTCCACGAGCTGGGCGGCGCTGCTCTTCCAGATCGGCAGTGTGGCGTTCGGCTTCCTCGTCCCGGTCCTGGCCGGATTCATCGCGTACGGCATGGCGGACCGGCCCGGCCTCGTCCCGGGCTTCGTCGGCGGCGCCATCGCGCTCACGATCAACGCGGGCTTCCTCGGCGGCCTGATCGCCGGTCTCCTCGCGGGTGCGGTGGTGATGGCGATCCAGCGGGTGGCCATACCGCCGGTGCTGCGCGGCATCATGCCGGTCGTGGTCATCCCGCTGATCTCGTCGGCGATCGTCGGCTTCCTGATGTTCCTCGTGGTGGGCAAGCCGATCGCCGCGCTGCAAAAGGGGCTGACGGACTGGCTGTCCGCTCTCACCGGTGCCAACGCGATCATCCTGGGTGCTCTTCTCGGCCTGATGATGTGCTTCGACCTCGGTGGCCCGCTGAACAAGGTCGCCTACGCCTTCGCGGTCGGCGGCCTCGCCAACCCCAACGAGGGCAGCCTGAAGGTCATGGCCGCGGTGATGGCGGCCGGTATGGTCCCGCCGCTGGCGATGGCGCTGGCCACGACCGTCCGCGGCCGGCTCTTCACCAAGGCCGAGCGGGAGAACGGCAAGGCGGCCTGGGTGCTCGGCGCCTCCTTCATCACCGAGGGCGCGATCCCCTTCGCCGCCGCCGACCCGCTGCGCGTCATCCCCTCCGCGATGGCAGGTGGTGCGGTCACCGGAGCCCTGTCGATGATGTTCGGCTGCACCCTCCGCGCCCCGCACGGCGGCATCTTCGTCGTCCCCCTGATCGGCCAGCCGTTCCTCTACCTGCTCGCCATCGCCGCGGGTACGGGCGTCAGCGCGGCCCTGGTGATCCTCCTCAAGGGCCTGCGCAAGACGCCGCACACCCGCGCGGCGGACTCGTCGGCCGACGGCGGGGCCGAGGTGACGGTCGCCGCCTGATCTCCGCGCCGCCCGAGCGTGCCGAGGCCTCCACCGACCCGGGTGGAGGCCTCGGCGAATTCCGCCCCCGAGCCCGTCCGGCGACGCGTGCTGACGGGCCGTACAGCAGGGTTACCCGTGCGTTAGTCGATCTTTAGCCGGCGCGACGAGAGTCATGGACGTCACGCCGAAGGACGCCAGTCACCACCTCGGGGGAATCTCATGTCGCTCGCCACCGCCACCCTGCGCCGCGGTCGCCGGCTCGCCGTCGCCTCGCTCGCCGCCGCCGCGGCGCTGTCGCTGACCGCCTGCCAGAGCGGGGACGACAAGGCGTCGGCCACGCCCTCCGCCGCGAGCAGCCAGGCCGCGTCGGACGGCGGCTCCACGGGCGACTCCACTTCCGGTGGCGCCTCGGGCGGTTCCTCCGCGGGTGGTTCGTCCACGGGTGGTTCGTCCACGGGCTCGTCCTCGACGGGTGGGGAGCAGGCGGGCGGTGGTTCCGGTGCCGCAACGGGGAAGGGCGCGTCGCGTACGGGCACCAACGGGGGCCAGGCGTCCGCGTCGGGTGGCTCCGGCGGGCAGGGCGGTGCCTCCGCCGGCCGTAAGGGCGTCAACGGAACCTGGGTCGGCAAGCTGAATTGGCTCACCGAGTACAAGCTCTCGGTGGCCCCGGAGAGCGGTCCGGAGCAGGCGTTCCACCTCCTCGACAGCACCAAGGTGCTCGGTGCGGCGGCGCTCTGCGAGGCCCCCGACGGCCGCGTCCACCTGGACAGCACCGGCTACGGCACCGCTGCGTGCACCCTCGACGACGCGCGCAAGGCAGCCAAGCGCGGCTCCGTCGACGTACGAGTGACGGTGAAGGACGGCGCCGCCGCGAAGATCGCTGAGCACTACCGCCCGTAAGTCCCCGCACGGAGCCCCCCAGCGACTCCCCTCAGCACCGTTCAGCGGCCGTCGGAACATCCGGCGGCCGCTGAGCCGTGCTTGCGGGCCCCGGTGTTGACCGTGGGTGTCCTGATCCTGCTGTCGCTCGGTACGGACACCGGGACGGCCCTGGCCTCCGCGCTCACCGTCGTCGCGGGGATGGGCATCGGGTTCGTCATGCAGAGCACCATGATCATCACCATGAACAGCGCGGAGCCCCGCGACGTGGGCGCCGCCAGCGGCACGGTCACGTTGCTGCGTACGGTCGGCGGCTCGCTCGGCGTCGCGCTGCTGGGCGCCGTCTTCACCGGGCGGCTGCATGGCGGGCTCGCCGACCGGGTGGGTGGGGGAGGGCGCCGAGGACCGGCTGACGGCGGGCGCCGGACAGCTGACGCCACAGGTGCTGGACGGGGTGGCCGCACCGGTACGGGTGGCCCACCAGACCCGGTGCCCCACGGGAGCCGCGGGCAGCAGCCGCCCCGCACGCACAAGGCGGTGGCCGGCCCCTGTCAGGGACCGGCCACCGCCTTCGTCCGTGCGCCTCGGACCTTCGTCCGTCAGACCGCGCTGCCCGCCTGCCACTCGGACCAGGACAGGTTCCAGCCGTTGAGGCCGTTGTCCGGCTTGACGGTCTCGTCCTTCGAGTTCTTCACGATGACGACATCGCCGATCAGCGACTCGTTGAAGAACCACTTGCCCGGGGTGTCGCCCCCGCCGCCCTTGTTGTCCTGGAGGCCGACGCAGCCGTGGCTGGTGCCGGCCTGGCCGAAGATGGACGGGGAGCCCCAGTAGTTGCCGTGCAGGAAGGTGCCGGAGGCCGACAGCCGCATGGCGTGCGGGACGTCAGGGATGTCGTACTCGCCCTTGCCGTCCTTCTTCTTGAAGCCGACGGTCGAGCCGTCCATGCGGGTCTGCTCGAACTTCTCCGAGATCACCATCTGGCCGTTGTAGGTGGGGTTCTCGGGGCTGCCGCCGGAGATCGGGACATCCTTGAGGGTCTTGCCGTCCCGCTTGACCGTCATGTGCTGGGTGTTCATGTCGACCGTGGAGACCTGCGAGCGCCCGATGGTGAAGGACACCGTCTTGGACTGCACGCCGGTGATGCCCTGGCCGCCCTTCACCCCCTCCAGGTCGATCTTCATGGTGACCTTGGAGCCGGCCTTCCAGTAGTCCTCGGGACGGAAGTCCAGGCGCTGGGTGCCGAACCAGTGGCCGACGACCTTCTGGCCGCTGCTGGAGGTCACCGTGATGTGGGACTGGACGTCCTTCTTGTTGGTGATCGCCTTGTCGAAGTTGAAGGACACCGGCATGCCGACGCCGACGGTCTTGCCGTCGTCGGGGGTGTAGCTGCCGATGAAGCTGTTGGCCTGGGAGACCGTCGTGAAGGTGGCGTTCTGGGTGGCGGCCCGGCCCTTGGCGTCCTTGGCCTTCGCCACGATCTTGTACTTGGTGCCGCGCTCCAGCTGGACGCCGGGCTTCCAGGACGTGCCGTCGGACGATATGGCGCCGGCCACGTCCTTGCCGGATTCGGCCTCGGTGAGCTTCACCTCGGTCAGCTTGCCGCCGGTGGCCTTCACCCCGGTGTCGTTGATGCTGGCGTTGGTGGCGCCGTCGTCCGACGAAACCTTGATCTTGACGTCGGAGGCGTTCTTGGCGGCCGCGGCGTCCGCGCCGGCCTGGCCGTTCTTGCCGTCGTCGTTGCCGCCGGCCGAGGCGTCCCCGCCACACGCGGACAGGGTCAGCGCGCTCGCGGCGAACAGGGCCGTCACGGCGAGCGTGCGGCGCATCCGCCGGTTACGGCGCGGCGCGCCCGGCGCCGGCTGCTCGGCCGAGGGGAGCAGCTGGTGCGGGGTGCGGGACCGAGCGGGCGCGAGGTTGTCCGGCGTTGTCACGAGCTGCTCCATAACAGGGGTGTTGTGTTTCCGTGCTGGTAAACAGCACGAGCGGGCAGATTTGGTTGCGGGTACGGCTTGCTTGTGACGAAGGTCACATGTGCGGCGGTAGGGGGCGATCGGCCGGTCCCGATAGCCAGGTTCGCAGTGGCGTGCCGTGTTCGTCCAGGCGGGGTGGAGCGGCGGGTTGGGCCACCGGGGTCCCCGAGAGGCGGAGGGGGCTGGTGACTTGAGGGATGCGCCCCTCGCCGACGGGGGTCACCGGATCGAGTCCGAGCCGCGCCGCCAACTCCAGGGCCTCGGAGAGGCTGTTGACCGGACCGCACGGAACCGACGCCGGGGTCAGTCGCGCGGCCCAGTTCTGTGGGGTGTCGGTAGCCAGTCGGTTTTCCAGGGTTTTGATGAGGTCTGTGCGGTTTTGCACCCGGTCCTGATTGCGGGCGAACCGGACATCGTCGGCGAGTTCCGGTACGCCCAGCGTCTGCGCCAGCGCCCGGAACTGACGGTCGTTCCCCACCGCCACGGCGAGCAGCTGTCCGTCCCGGCAGGCCAGCGTCTCGTACGGGGCGATGCTCGGATGGCGGTTGCCCATGGGGCCCGGGTCGTGACCGGTGGCCAGATATCCGGAGGCCTGGTTCACCAGCGAGCCCAGCAGAGAAGAGAGCAGATTCACTTCCACCAACTGCCCCTGTCCCGTGCGGCCGCGGTGGTGCAGGGCCGCCAGGATGCCGGTGGCGGCGTCCTTCGCGGTCAGGACGTCCACCAGGGCGACCCCCGCCTTCAGCGGCGTCCCGCCGGGCTCGCCGGTGATGCTCATGAGCCCGCCGACGGCCTGCACCACGAAGTCGTAGCCGGGCAGCGGGGCGCCCGCGCCGGACCCGAAACCCGTGATGGTGCAGTGCACCAGGCCCGGGTTGGCGGCGCGGGTGGCAGTGTGGTCCAGGCCGTACTTGGCGAGCGAGCCGGGGCGGAAGTTCTCGATCAGTACGTCGGCCCGGCGGGCCAGCTCGCGGGCCGCGGCCGCGTCGTCGGGGTCGCCGAGGTCCAGGACCAGGCCGCGCTTGGAGCGGTTCGCGGCGTCGAAGTACGCGGCCGTCCCGTCCGCCGCGAACGGCGGGCCCCAGGCGCGGGTGTCGTCACCGGTGCCGGGCCGCTCGACCTTGATCACCTCGGCGCCGAGGTCGGCGAGCGTCGCGGCGGCCAGCGGGCCGGCCAGCACCCGGCTGAAGTCCGCGACGAGGATGCCGTCCAGGGCGCGGGCGGGCGGCTCACCGGGCGGGGCGGCGCCGAGGGGCCCGGTGGCGGTGGCCGTCGGGTCGGCGGGCTCCGTGTCGGCGTCGGGGGACGGCCGGTGCGGCTGCGGCACGTGCGTACTCCTCATATCGCGGACGAAGTGCCGTCATGGTCCGCGACGGTTTTCGCCGGGGGAAGCCTCCGGGGTGTCCAACGGGGTGGGGTGCATCCTGCCGGGGCGGCCTCTTGGACGGTCGCTGTACGGCGTCGTGACGGGAATGTAGCGAAATGTCATAGGAGATGCGTCACTTCGGGACTTAAGTCCCAAGATCCCCTGTCGGAAGACCTGACGTGTGGTGTCTACTGGCTCTGCCCCCAGCGCCTTACCCGTCCGGGAGGACCGCATGCTCCCCTCCGCTTCGATTCTCCAGCAGATCGGCCTCGGCGTGCTGCTCGCCGTGGGCATCGTCTGGGCCGTCGGGCTGGCCAGACTCCTGCGCCGGGGGCGGTACGAGGCGGCCATGTGGCGTGACCAGCGGGAAATGCGGGCACGGTACGCGCCGCGTGGGCGGTTCGCAGCGCCCGGCCCCGAAGAGCTGCCCGCCCACCCGGAACTGCTCGGTTCCGTGCCGCGGCAGACCGGCCCGGCCGGCCCGCCGTCGGAGTGCGTGGAGCTGAGCGCCGCCGAGCGTGCGGCGTTCGCGGGGCTCGTACGGCAGCTGACCAGCCGCAGTTGACCACCTGTAGTTGACCCGATGGCCGGCCGTGGCCCGGCCCCGGTCTCAGCGGACCGGGCCCAGCCGCAGCAGGGCCAGTGCGGTCAGCATCTGCACCGATACCGCGGCCGCCGACTTCCACGTCGACAGATGGTGCTGGCCCCGTATGAGCAGTACGGCGAGGACGTAGCCGAACCCCCAGGTCGTCCAGGTCGCGGCCTGCACGAAGGTGGCGTCGGTCGGCAGCCAGGCCGCGATCGCCATCCGCGGCAGATCCGTCACCCAGAACAGCACGATGAACAGGCTTGCGGTCGGCGCGAAGCGGCCTATGCCGCCGAGCGTCCGGGCGATGGCGTGGGCGACCGAGCCCAGCGCCAGACTGGCGGCCAGCACGCCCGCCTCGCCGAGCCCGAGAAGCTTCAGCGCCGCCGCGTGGTCGACGGCCCACTGGGTGTGGAACGCGTCCACCGAGAGCACCCCGATGCCGCCGCTGATCAACGACAGCAGCACCGCCGCGCTCCAGGCGCTACGGTCCCGCGCCTCGTCCAGCACCTCCACCGGGCGGTACCAGAGCCCGAATATCAGCCGGTGCCACCACAGGCGGCGGCGTGGGGCCGGCTTGCGCGGTGCCGGCTGGACGAGCGTGGGCGGTGGGGGCTGGGGAGGCGGGGAGGGGGGCGGTGCGGACATAAGGCCGTTTCTACCACCGGCCGATCCAGGGCGAGATGGGGGCGTCGGGCCACGGCACGGCTGCTGTGGATGAGACCCTCTGGCGATGACCTTGCAGACACCGGAGCACGGTGAGGCGCACGGCGGCGGTCTCGGCAGCCGGCTCAACTGGCTGCGGGCCGCGGTCCTCGGCGCCAACGACGGCATCGTGTCGACCGCCGGACTCGTCGTCGGAGTGGCCGGAGCCACCGATTCCCGCAGCGCCCTGCTGACGGCGGGGCTGGCCGGACTGCTCGCCGGGTCCATGTCGATGGCGGCCGGTGAATATGTGTCGGTTTCCACCCAGCGCGATTCGGAGAAGGCCGCGCTGGCACAGGAGAAGCGGGAGCTGGCGACCGAGCCGCAGGCCGAACTCATCGAGCTGACCGAGCTGTTGGCGGGGAAGGGCCTGAACGAGCGCCTGGCCAGGGAGGTCGCCGAGGAGCTCACCGCGCACGATGCGTTGCGCGCCCATGCGGAGGTCGAGCTGGGCATCGATCCCGACGAGCTCACCAATCCCTGGCACGCCGCCGGTGCGAGCTTCCTCGCGTTCACGGCGGGGGCGTTGTTGCCGCTGCTGGCGATCGTGCTGCCGCCGGCCGCGCACCGGCTGTGGATCACGGTGGTCGCGGTGCTGGCGGCGCTGGCGCTGTGTGGCTGGAGCAGTGCCCGGACCGGGGCCGCGCCGGTGGGGCGGGCGGTGCTGCGGAACGTCGGGGGCGGCGCGCTGGCGATGGGCGTGACCTACGCCGCGGGGTCGGCGCTGGGGGCAGTGGGGGCGTGAGCGGTGGCTGCCGTGGGTGGCGGCGGCCGCCCGTGGGTCAGACGGTCCCGTAGAGATCCCGGTACGACGGGAAGACGCCGCCGGGGCCGTCCACCGTTTCCGCCGCCTGGGCGGCGTTCACCACGGCGCGGGTCAGGACGTCCGCGCCGGCGGCCAGGATCTCGTTGAGGGCACCGGCCTCGGCGTGCACGCCGAATGCGCGGTCGCCGTGGGCCTCTTCGGGGCTCAGGGGGCGGGCCGCGGTGGACAGGGCGAAGACCGTGTCGCCGTCGGAGAGGAGATGGACGGGGCGGATGGCACGGGCCAGACCGTCGTGAGCGGTCCCGGCGAGCTTGTGGGCCTGGGCGCGGGTGAGGGTGACGTCCGTGGCGACCACGGCGAGGGTGGTGTTGAGCGGCGGGCGGACGGAGGCGGCCGAGCGGGCCCGGGAGGTTTCCCTGGCCTCGGCCAGCCGGCGCAGGGCGGTGGCGTGCACCTCGGGGGAGGGCAGGGCGGCGGGGTTCTCGTACAGACGGCCGTAGAGGGCGCCGGTGCGCGGGTCGGTGACGGAGCCCGCGACATTGACGGCGGCCAGTGCGGCGACGGTGCCGCCCGAGGGGAGCACCGCGCTCGCGGTGCCGATGCCGCCCTTGAGGCCGCCGGCCACCGCGCCCGTGCCGGCGCCCGTGTTGCCCTGGGCGACCGGGGCGCCGGGCCCGGTGTCCGCCGCGGCCGCGGCCGCCGCCCGGCCCAGCGCGGCATCCGGCCGGGCCCGCCAGTCGCCGCCGCGCCCCAGGTCGAAGAGGGCCGCGGCCGGCACGACGGGTACGACCTGCGCGGGGTCGGGGCCGACCCGGAAGCCGCGGCCCCGCTCCTCCAGCCAGGCGGCGACACCGGACGCGGCGTCAAGCCCGAAGGCGCTGCCGCCGGTCAGCACGACCGCCTCGATGCGCTGGACGAGGTTGCGCGGGTCGAGCGCGTCGGTCTCCCGGGTGCCGGGGCCGCCGCCGCGTACGTCGACGGCCGCGACGGCACCGCCCTCGGGTGCCAGGACGACGGTGGTGCCGGTCAGGTAGCCGCCGCCGGCCCGCTGGGCGTGGCCGACCCGGAGGCCGAGGACGTCGGTCAGGGCGTCCTGCGGCCCCGCGGGGTGCGGCGGGTGCTCAGTGATCGGCCGGTCCCATCACGATGACCGGGTGCAGCTCGGGGTCGAGGGTGCGCAGCAGCTCGCGCATCACCTTGGGCTTGAGGCTCACACAGCCCTGGGTGGGGCCGTCGTGGTCGACATGCAGCCAGACGCCGCCGCCCTTGGCGTCGCCCCACGGGCGCTGCGGGTCCAGGGGAGAGGTGCCGGACTCCCGGTTGTAGTTGATGGCGATGACGTAGTCGAAGGCGCCGGCCAGTGGCTCGCCCTCCACACCGGTGCCGCCGGCGACGAAGCTGCTGTTGTGGTCGTAGGGGAGTTTGGTGTCCCCGGGGGCGGCCAGCAGGCCGCCCGCGTCGGTGAGGGGGAAGACCCCGATGGGGGAGCGCAGATCGCCGTAATGGTGGTCGTCCGTCCAGCCGCGGGCGGCGTTGTGCGCGGGCCAGGTGGGACCCGGCTCCCAGTCGTCGGAGCCCTCCTCACGGGTGTACAGGACGACCCGGGACTCGAAGGAGTCCATGTCCTTTCCCGTGACCACCAGCACCTGTCGTGAGTTGGCCGGTATCCGCTTCCGGGCGGCGTCGCCGAGGCCCGGGATGGGCCGTCCGGCCGGGGGATTCGGTGCGGCGTTCGGGGCGGATTTCGCGGCGGACACCGGGATGCGTGGCGTGTCCGGACCGGAAGCTGTCGTGGACGTGGTGCTCTTGGCGTCGGTCCCGCTGTTGTGGTCGTCGCCCGAAGCCGGCCACGCCCACAGGGCGGTGCCGACCAGGGTGGAGAGGGCGAGACCGCCTACGGCCTTGCTGCGCCGGGACAGTCTCGTCCGCACGCGGGACTGAGCGTGGCGGGCCATGGCTGGCGTCTCCTCAGGTACGGACGGTGGTCGTTTCCGGGGCTTCCTGCGGCTCTTCCACAGGGGAACCCCTGTCATAAAAAGGGCAATCTGCACCCTACCGCTTCCGTATCGGCGCGCCTCCGCTGGACCTGGTGAGCAGGGGGAAACGCGGGCGGGAAGTGGCAGGAAGTGGGGTCCATTGGTGGGTAATTGACGGGGTATGGGGTGGCGGCGGAGGCGATGGCTCCGCTGGTGGTGGCCCCTCACCTGGCCGAGCGGTGAAGATGGCCGAATCTGATGCAGGATCAGGGCGCTTGCGGGGGTTTGCACGGCCGTTCGGCACACTTATGGGGGACGGGGGAGGGGCGTCCGCGAGCCTCGCGGGGCCGGTGCCGGCACCGTCTGCGAGATCGATGGCGCAGCGCTCGCCGAGATGGGTGACAGAACGGGCTCCTTCTACTCCACCAGTGCGGTGCCCTGACGGGTGGTGAGGGCGACGCCGATCGCGACCGTGACGGAGGCCACCAGCCCGGCCGCCAGGACCGCCCAGTGCCCGGCGAAGGTGCACGCCAGGACCGCGAGCGACGACACCGGCAGCACCAGCTGCTGGGCCGGGCCGCGCTTCTGGTGCCGGGAGTGGATCAGCCACACCGTGAACATGAACAGGGCGGCCGGCACCGTGACGCAGGCGGCCGCCGCGACCGCCGACAGATGCGCCTTGCCGGACGCCTCCTCCACCGCGATCTCGATGCCCGCCCCGACCGCGGCCGCCGAGCCGAAGACCAGGTAGTGGCCGTAGCCCCACAGGAACGCCTGACGGTTCGAGCGCAGGTGGAGGTGGATGGGGACCGCGAAGTAGATCCAGTACGCCGCGAAGACCAGCAGCAGCCCGCCGCCCGCGATCGGCAGCAGGGTGCTCAGTTCGTCGTTCTCGTCCAGCGCCGACTGCACGGCGAGGGTGGCCGCCGCGATCGTCTCGCCCAGCACGATGATGGTGAACAGGCCGTAGCGCTCGGAGATGTGATGGGGATGCCAGGCCGTCTGACGCTCCCGTTCGGCCAGGGTGGGGACGGCCAGCTCCAGCAGCCCGACGACCACGAACACCCAGGGCACATCCCCCTTGGGCAGCACGAGCAGGCCCAGCCAGCCGACCTGGCACACCGTCACCCCCAGGGCGTAGCGCAGTGCGGTGCGCCGCTCGGCACCCCGGCCGCCCCGTGCGGCCCGCAGCCACTGGGTGACCATGGCCAGCCGCATCAGCACATACCCGAACCAGATGACCGTGAAGTCGCTGTGGGCGAAGGCCCGCGGCACGCCGGCGGCCAGCACCAGCACCCCCGCCATCTGGACGAGCGTCACCACGCGGTAGAGCGCGTCGTCGGTGTCGTACGCCGAGGCGAACCAGCTGAAGTTCATCCAGGCCCACCAGATGGCGAAGAAGAGCATCAGGTAGCCGGAGATGCCGTGCCCCGGGTGGCCCTCGGCCAGCGCATGCGCCAGCTGGCGGCCGGCCTCGGCGATCGCCACGACGAAACACAGGTCGAAGAAGAGCTCCAGCGGCGTGGCGGTGCGGTGCTCCTCGTCGCGGCGGCGCGCACGCATGAGGACCGGCACGTCAGCTCCTCTCGTCGGCCGATGCGGCCGCCCTCAGTACAGCGCGGGCGGGCGGGACCGCCGATGAGGGGAGCGGGGTGCGGCGTGTCGTGTCGCCCCGTATGGCGGCGGCTACTCGGCGACCGCCTCCACGATCGAGGGGAAGGCCGGTGTGGGCAGCACCCGCGTCAGCCGGAAGCCGCCGGCCGACAGCAGCGTCGCGAACTCCTCCGAGGTCCGCTCCTGCCCGTCGACCGTCATCAGCGCGACGTCCAGGGTCTTGCCGAAGTGCGGGGCGTTGCCCGGCGGCAGTACGGCGTCGATGACCAGCAGCCGGCGGCCGGCCGCCATGGCCCGGTGGCAGGTGCGCAGGATGCGCAGACAGGCCTCGTCCGGCCAGTCGTGCAGGACGTGCTTGAGCACATAGATGTCACCGCCCTCCGGTACGGACGCGAAGAAGTCGCCCTCCTGGGTGCGCCAGCGGCCCTTCAACTCGTCGCCGTCCAAGAGGTGATGGGCCAGCGGCGGGGCCTGGTCGAAGAGCACACCGGTCAGTTGCGGGTGGCGGCGCAGCGCGGCGCGCAGCAGCCCGCCGCGGCCCCCGCCGATGTCCACGACCGTGCCCGTCCCGGGGAACGGATATACGGCCGCCACCGCCTCGTCCACGGGGGCGGACAGCGACGACATCCCGTCGTCCAGGAGCCGGCGGGCCGCCGGATCCGACAGCAGATGCTCGAAGAGAGACGCCCCGAAGAGCCGCTCGAAGGACGCGCCGCCGTGCCGTACGGACTCGGGGAGGGCGGCCGTGGTCCGCAGGAACAGCTCGTCGGTCATCATCATGACGGCCGGGTGCAGCGAGTCGGGGACGTCGGTACGCAGGGGAGCGGCGGCCGGCGTCAGGTGGTAGGCGCCCGCGGTGTCCTCCCGGAAGATGCCGCGGGTGGCGAGATAGCGCAGTACGCGGCGCAGATGCGGGGCGTGGGTGCCGGTGGCGGCGGCCAGCTGCTCGGCGGTGCGCGGACCCTCGGCGAGCTGGTCGGCGATGCGGTGGTGCGCCGCGGTGCGCAGCGCGGCGGAGAAGACATGCCCCATGGCCTGGTCCATCAGGTGTGCCGTGAGGTCTCGGGGCTCGCCGGTCGGTCGGTTGGGGGAAGTGGCCAACGTCAGCCTCCAGTCATCGGCTTGGGCGTGCTGGTCCCGGTCGCAGGCAGGATGAGCCACGGTCGCAGCCGTCGGCTCCGGTGTCACGGACGGGCAGTGGAGCACCCGCGAAGTCCGGCCAGGGAAGGCGGAGTGCCCCTACGGGACGGCTCCGGGGCGGGTGGGGGACCGGGCCTCGGTGCGGGGTGGTGATGCATGGTCGAATGCGTGTATGAGCGACAGCGACACGACAGGCAAGACCGGCCCGACCGATGACGCCGAGCACCCCGACCACTCCGCCCCCGCCCTCGTCCTGGCCCCGCTCGACGAGCGCCTGGCGGACCTCGTGGCCCTCTACGAAGACCTGCACCGCCATCCCGAACTCGGCTTCCAGGAGACCCGTACGGCCGCCGAGGCAGCCCGCCGTCTGACCGGCTGCGGCTATGACGTGACCACCGGCATCGCCCGAACCGGCGTCGTCGGCGTGCTGCGCAACGGCCCGGGGCCCGTGGTCCTGCTGCGCGCCGACATGGACGCCCTGCCCGTCACCGAGAACTCCGGCCTGGACTACGCCTCCACGGTCCCCGGCCGGATGCATGCCTGCGGACACGACGTCCATGTGACCTGCCTGCTGGGCGCCGCCGATCTGCTCGCGGCTGGCCGCGCCCACTGGTCCGGCACGCTGGTCGTGCTCTTCCAGCCCGCCGAGGAGGTCGGCAGCGGCGCCCGCGCCATGCTCGACGCCGGCCTCTACAGCAAGGACCTCGTCCCGACGCCCGATGTGGTGCTGGCTCAGCATGTCGCCCCCTTCGGCGCCGGGCTGATCGCGTACTGCCCCGGTCCGTGCATGGCCGCAGCGGACAGCCTGGAGATCACCTTCCACGGCATCGGCGGTCATGGCTCCCGGCCCGAGACCACCGTCGACCCGATCCTGATGGCGGCGTCCTTCGTGCAGCGGGTGCAGTCCGTGGTGGCCCGTGAGGTCGCGCCGAAGGACCGGGCGGTGGTCAGCGTCGGTTCCTTCCACGCCGGGGACACCGCCAATGTCATCCCCGACCGCGCCGTCGTACGCCTCAGCGTCCGCACCTTCGACGAGACGGTGCGCACGGCCGTACTCGCCGCCATCGACCGCATCGCGCGCGCCGAGGCCGCCGCCTCCGGTGCGGACCGCGCCCCCGGGACCGAGGTCCTGGACTCCTTCCCCGTCACCGTCAACGACTCCACGACCCTGCGGCAGGTCAACGAGCAGTTCACCGGACTCTTCGGTGAGCAGCGGCTGTTCGCCTACGAGCCGGCGACCGGCAGCGAGGACGCCGGACTCCTGGCGACCGCCGCCGGGGCACCGCTCTACTACTGGTGGCTGGGCGGCTGGGACCCGGAGGAGTTCCGTACGGCGCTGGCGGCCGGGCGGCTGGCGCAGGACATCCCGTCCAACCATTCGCCGCACTTCGTACCGGTGGTCCGGCCGACCCTCACCATGGGCGTCGAGGCGCTGACCGCCGCCGCGCTCAACCAGCTCGCTCCGGCGGGCGCGGAGGACGGGACGGAGACGACGGGCGCGGCCGGCGGGGCGGAGACGACGGGACAGGCCGGTCCGGGCGGGCGGCGGTAACGGGCCGGCCGGGGTGGGCGGAGGTATCGGGTCGGCCGGGGCGGGCGGAGGTAACGGGTCGGCCGGGGCGGGCGGAGGTGACGGGTCGGCCGGGGCGGGCGGAGGTGACGGAACAGGCCGGTCGGAGCGGGCGGCGGTGACGGAACAGGCAGGTCAGGGCGGGGTGGCGGCAAAGGTTTGACCTTGTCCTTGGGGGAAGCCCCAGCATCGGCCGTGCCGGGCGAGGCGCCCGGCACGAGGAGGGCGGACGGGTGGACGGACGGGTGGACGGACGAGCGATCGCAGGCATGGGCATGGCGCCCTGCGGGGACGGTGAGCTGCTGACCATCGGGGCCTTCGCACGGGCCTCCCGGCTCTCGCCGAAGGCGCTACGGCTCTACGACGAGCTCGGCCTGCTGACCCCGGCCCATGTCGACCCGCGCAGCGGCTACCGCCACTACGCACCCGCCCAGCTGGAGCGGGCCCGGCTGGTGGCCTGGCTGCGCCGGCTCGGTATGCCGCTGGCCCACATCCGCGAGGTGTGCGAGCTGGCGCCGGCCGCGGCAGCCGCGGCGGTCACCGCGTACTGGGCGCAGGTCGAGGCCGACACCGCCGCCCGCCGGGACCTGGCCGCCTTCCTCGTCGACCAGCTGTCCAGGAAGGACACCGTCATGACCGAACCGCGTACCCCTTTGACGATGCGCTGCGCCGCCCTCACCGACCGGGGGCTGGTGCGCCCGGCCAACCAGGACGCCGCCTACGCGGGGCCGCGGCTGCTGGCCGTGGCCGACGGCTACGGCCCGAGCGGCGGCCCCGCCGCGACGGCCGCGATCGAGGCGCTCAAGGACCTGGAGAACCAGGACCTGACCTCGGCGGATCTGCCGGCCGTGCTGGAGGAGGCGGCCCATCGCGCACACCGCGCCGCCCCGTCGGCGGACGAGGCGAGCGGCTGCACCCTGACCGCGCTGCTGCGCTCCGGCTCGCAGCTGGCGCTGCTGCACATCGGCGACTCGCGCGCCTATGTCCTGCGCGACTCCGGCCTCTTCCGCGTCACCCACGACCACAGCCTGGTCCAGTCGCTGGTCGACGAGGGCCGGCTCACCCCCGAGGAGGCGTCTTCGCACCCCCAGCGCGCGCAGCTGCTGCGATCGCTGGAGGGCGGCACCGCGTTCGCCCCCGACCTGCAACTGCTGGAGGCGCGGCCCGGCGAGCGCTATCTGCTGTGCACGGACGGCCTGACCGGCGTGCTGCCGGCCGAGACGATCCAGGACGTGCTGACCACGGCCGACGGCCCCGACCAGGCCGTACGGGACCTGATCCGGCTGGCCCGCGAGGCGGGGGCGCCGGACAACGTGGGGTGCGTGGTGGGGGAGTTGGCGGCGGCGTAGGGCGAGGGTGAGCGCGGCGGCGGGGCCCCGGCCCCGCCGCCGCGCTCGGCCGTCGTCAGGCCAGGCCCTTGAGCATCCCCTTGAAGTAGAGCTGCGGCAGCCCGTAGCGCTTGAGGAACCACATATCGGTGCGCTCCCGGGTGGTGTCGATGAACGGGATCGACGGGGTGGGCTCCAGGTCGTAGTCGAACTCTGCGAGCAGCATCTTGTGCCGGGCGGTGACCAGGGGGCAGGAGGTGTAGCCGTCGTAACGGGCGGTGGCGGGGCGTCCGCGCAGACCCGCGAGGAGGTTGGCGACGACGACCGGGGCCTGCTTGCGGATCGCGGCACCCGTTTTGGACGTCGGCAGATTGGCGACGTCGCCCAGGACGAACACATGCGGGAAATCGGGGTGTTGGAGGGTTTCCCGGTCGGCTTTGACGTACCCGTACGGGGAGGCGGGGTCGGCGAGCGGGCCGCCGGCCAGCCATGCGGGGGCGCGCTGCGGCGGTACGGCGTGCAGCAGGTCGTAGCGGATGGTCTCGTCCGTGCCGCTGGTGTGGTCGGTGATCACCGCCTCGCGCGCCGCGCCGTCGAGCCGGGTCATCTCGGAGCTCAGCCGCACCTCGATGCCGTACCTCCGGGCCGTCTCCGTCAGCGCACGGGAGAAGACCGGCACCTTGAACATCGCGGGCTCCGGGAGCACCAGGATGGTGCGGATCGCGTCCAGTACACCGCGCTTGCGCCAGTGGTCGGCCGCCAGGTACGCGATCTTCTGCGGGGCGCCGCCACACTTCACCGGCCCGGACGGCATGGTGAACACGGCCGTGCCGCGCCGCATCCGGCGGATCAGCTCCCAGGTGAGCGGGGCGAGATCGGGCCGGTAGTTGCTGCTCACCCCGCCGTGCCCGAGGGCCCCGGCCAGGCCGGGCACGCCGTCCCAGTCCAGATGCAGGCCGGGGCTGAGGACCAGCCGCCCGTAGGAGAGGACCCGGCCGGAGGCGGTGGTGACCGTACGGGCGGCCGGGTCGACGGCGGTGGCGCGCTCACGCAGCCAGCGCACGCCGGGCGGCATGACGTCGGCCTCGGTGCGCAGTGCGGCGCGCAGCGGGGCCTGGCCGCCGCCGACCAGCGTCCACAACGGCTGGTACCAGTGCGTCTCGGAGGGCTCCAGCAGTGCGATGTCCCGGAGTCCGGCGCGGCGTAACCGGGCGGCGACGGTGATGCCTGCGGTGCCGCCGCCGATGATCAGGACCTGGTGGTGGGACGGGGCGGCGGGTGCGGGGGCCATGTGCTTCCTCCTGGTGGGTGGGTCGAAAAGGATCGGTGCAGTGGTGGGTGGACGCAAGGGGCGGGTGGCGTGGTGCGGGCCGGGCGGTCAGGGGGCCCAGAGGCGGGGGAGGGCGGTGGCCGCCATGGCGACGGCGAGGACGGTGACGAGGCAGGCGAAGGCGGTGGTCAGGGCCTGTGGGCGCAGGCGGGTGGTGAGGCGGTTGCCGAAGTGGCTGCCGACCGCCGCGCAGGCCGCGAAGCCCGCCAGCAGCGGCCAGTCCAGGGCGCCGGTGCCGGCCCGGGTGCCCAGCGCCGTAAGGGAGTTGATGAGGATGACGAGGAGGGAGGTGCCGATCGCGGCCGGCATCTCCAGGCCCAGCACCAGGGTGAGGGCGGGGACGACGACGAAGCCGCCGCCGACCCCGAAGAAGCCGGTGAGCAGCCCGACGACGGAGGCGGTCACGGCGAACCGGACGGGACGGGCCGGACGGGCAGGACGGGAGGGGCGCAGGGGAGGCCCGGGGCGGGGCTGCGGGTGAGGGGCGGGGCCGGCGCGGCCAGGGGAAGGGGCCGGATCCGGGGTGTCCTGGAAGGGCGCGGGCTCAGGGGCGTCCGGTAAGGGCATGGGCTGGGTGAGATCTCGTAGGGGCACGGGTTCTGCTGCGTCCCGTAAGGGCGCGAATTCCTGCGGGTCCCGTAAGGGCGCGGGTTCCCCGGTGTCCCGTAAGGGCATGGGTTCCCCGGTGTCCCGTGACGGCCGTGAAGGCACCTGCTCCGCCAGGTCCCGTAAGGGCACAGCCCCCGCCGGGTCCCCTGAGGGCGCGGTCTCCGTGGGCACCCGTAAGGGACGGGCGCCGGCCGCCGCCCGGCGCTCGCGCAGCCCCCGTGACAGCAGCATCGCCGCCACCACGAGCAGCAGCCCGGCGAAGGCGGCCATCAGCACCGCAGGGTCCAGCGCCGCGCTCCACCGGGAACCGAGGTAGCTGCCGGCCGTACCCAGCGCCCCGAAGGCCGCACCGGCCGCCCACCGGACCCGCCCGGCACGGGCATGGCAGGCCATCCCGGTCACCGCGCCGACCGTGACGACGATCAGCGCGCCCGCGGTCGCCTCGTGCGGCGACTGCCCCAGCAGATAGACCAGCGCGGGCACCGCCAGCACGGAGCCGCCGCCGCCGAGCGCGCCCAGCAGCACCCCGATCAGCAGCCCGCACGGCACCGCCGCGGCGGCTATGAGGACGGACACGAGGCCCGCGGCGCAAGGGCGACGGCCGGGCTTGCGTCGGACCACTCCGCGACGAAGGTGAACCGGTCGCCGCGGACCACCGTCTCGCGCCACTCCACCGGCCGCTCCCCGGCCCGCCCCAGCCGTTCGATGGTGAACGCCGCCTCCCGGTCGGCGAGCCCCAGCAGCCACGCCTGCCGGATGTCCGGCAGGAACGGCTGGATCCGCTCGCGGCCGCCGGTGACCTTCACCCCGCAGCGGCGCGTCAGTTCGCCGTAGAGCGAGGTGTGCCCGAAGTCGGCGTCCAGCAGCGGCTCGGCGACCTCGGCGGGCAGATACGCGGTGTCGTGGGCGAGCGGTTCGCCGTCCGCGAGCCGCAGCCGCTCCAGTACGACCAGCGGGGCATCCGCCACCAGCCCCAGATGCCCGGCGATCGTCCCGTCCGCGGTCCGCTCCAGCCGCAGTACCTCGCTGCGCTGGTCCACGCCCTGGCCCTCCAGCTCGCGGAAGAGGCTGTAGAGAGAGCCCAGCGGCTGCTGTATGCGACGGGTGTCCAGCCGGCTGGTGCGGCCGCGTTCGGCGATCACCAGGCCGTCGGCGCGCAGCTTGCGCAGCGCCTCCCGGACGGTGTGCCGGCTGACCTCGTACTCGCCGGTGAGCCGGTGCTCGGCCGGGAACTCCGCGCTGAATTCGCCGGTTTCCATCCGGCGGCGCAGATCGTCGAAGAGCTGGGCCCACAGGGGCAGCGGCGAGCGCCGGTCCAGGGGGCGCGGGCCGTGCGCGCCGTCCGGCGGCTCGGTCGTCATGGTGGGTTCCTCCGCGGGCGTACGGGGTGGTGAGCGTGCGGTCGGTGATGCCGGGGCGGCCGGGGCGAGGTCGCGCGGGACGCCACACCTGGCACGAAGCCACCCGTGACCCTGAGGTGCGAAGTCACGTGTGACGCCTGGGGCGAGGTCGTGCGGGTGCGTCCGAGGCGAGGGCACTCGTCTTCGTCTGATGGGCGGTCACATGGGTACTGGGCGGCGACCCCGGCTTGTTCGCCCGCCACCCGGCTCCCTAATGTACGTACATCCGTGCATCCGCACAACGCACTCTGCCCGAGCGGGCCCCAGCCGCCGCGCACGGGCCCCGCGCACCCCTGGAGGCCGACCGTGCACTTCGCGCAGTACTACCTCGACTGCCTCTCCCAGGCGTCGTATCTGATCGGCGACGAGACCACCGGACGCGCCGTCCTCGTCGACCCACGCCGCGATATCGACGACTACCTGCACGACGCGGAAGCTGCCGGCCTGCGCATCGAACTCGTCATCGAGACGCACATTCACGCCGACTTCCTCTCCGGCCACCTCGAACTCGCGCGGGCCACCGACGCCGCGATCGCCTTCGGGGAAGCTGCCCAAACCGGCTTCCCCATACGGCGGTTAAAGGACGGCGAGCGCATCTCGCTCGGGGCGGACGACGCCGAGGGGGTCACCCTCACCGCCCTCGCCACCCCCGGCCACACCCTCGAATCCATCTGTCTGCTCATCCGCGAACACCCCGACGACGAGGTGCCGTTCGGCGTCCTCACCGGCGACACCCTCTTCGTCGGTGATGTCGGCCGCCCCGACCTGCTCTCCGCCGCCGGACACTCCCCGCACGACATGGCCGCCCGTCTGTATCGCTCCCTGCACACCAAACTCCTGGCCCTCCCGGACGCGACCCGGGTCTTTCCCGCACACGGCGCCGGTTCCGCCTGCGGCCGCAGCCTCTCCACCGAGACCAGCTCCACCATCGGCGACCAGCGCCGCCTCAACTACGCGCTCCAGCCCATGCCGGAGGCCGACTTCGTCCGCCTGGTCACCGCGGGACAGCCCGCCACCCCCGGGTACTTCGCGCACGACGCGGCCCTCAACCGTGATGGCCACCCCCTCCTGGACCCCCGCCCGCCGGCCGCCCTCACCCTGGACGAGGCGCTCGCGGCCCGCGACCGGCAGGGCGCCGTCCTCCTCGACTGCCGCCCGTCGGCCGCCTACACCCGCGCGCACCTGGCCGGTTCGCTCCATACGAGCCTGGACACCCGGTTCGCGGAGTACGCCGGCAGCGTGGTGGCCCCGGGCACCCCCGTCGTGCTGATCGCCGACCCCGGTACGGAGCAGGAGGCCCGCCTCCGCCTCGCCCGCATCGGCTACGACCGCGTCCTGGGCCATCTGTCCGACCCGGCCGCCGTACTGGAGCGCACCCCCGCCCTCACCCGCCGCAGCCGCCGCGTCCGCCACGACGAACTCGCCCTGGAACAGCCGCAGCCGCAGCCGGCCGACGCCGCGGCGACGGCCGGTGCACCTGCGCCCGGCGCACCCGCGACCGAGGCCCCAGCGCCCAACGCCCCAGCGACCGGCATCCAGTTGATAGACGTCCGCAACCCGTCCGAGTACGAGGCGGGAGCCCTCCCCGGCGCCCGCAACATCCCGCTGGCCGGCCTCTCCCAGCACCTCACCGAACTGGACCCGGCCCGCCCGGTGGTCCTGTACTGCCGCAGCGGCGGCCGGTCGGTGATCGCGGCGGCACTGCTGGAGGCGCGCGGGTTCGGCGATGTGTGCGATGTGGTGGGGGGATACGAGGCGGTGGCGGCGGCCGTGGGGTGAGGCGCGCGACCGGTGGGCCGCCGCCTCAGCCGTGACGCCCCGGCCGGTGGCGCCCGCGTACCCGTACGAGCACCAGGGCCGCGGCGGTGGCCAGGCAGGCGGCGGCGGGGAGCGCCAGGGACGGGCGGCCGTCGCCGCTCGTCGTGGCAGTGCCGGTGAGGGCGAGCCCGGCCCCCGCCGTGGCTGTCATCACGGCCTTGGTCACACCGGACGCCTCCCCCGCGCGTTCGCGGCGTACGGTCGCCTGGGTGCCGGTGAGGGCCAGCCCGCCGGCCACGCCCAGCGCCGCCGCGGCCCCCGTCGAGGCCAACAGCAGGGCGGACGTGTCCGCAGCGTGCTCGCAGGCCCCCAGGGCTGCCGCGGCGGCGGCCAGGCAGAGCGCCATCACCGGCACGGCCGCCGCGGGGCGCACCCGGCCGGCCGTCGGGCCGCCGGCGGCCAGTGCGGCGGCCGGGGCGAGAAAGGCCACCCCCGCGGCCGGCCCCGGCCACCCCTGGCCCCGTTGGAGCATCAAGGGGACGACGTACAACAGCGCCACGATCGCGGAGTTGGCGACCGCACCGGCCACGGTCAGCGCCACGTAAGGGCGGTTACGGAACAGCGCGAGGTCCACCAGCGGGTCGGGGGAGCGCCGCTCGGCCCGTACGAACAGCGCGCCGAGCAGCGCCGCGCCGGCCAACCAGGCCCAGGCCGCGGTGTCTTCCAGCCAGCGGGCCAGACAGGCCAACGCACCCGTGGCGGTGGCCGCTCCGGCGGCGTCGAGGGAAGGTCCGGCATCCGGAGCGCGGGACTCCGCCGCCCGGCGGGCGCACAGCGCGGCGGCCAGGGCGAGCGGCACCGTCAGCCAGAAGACGGCCCGCCAGGACACCGACCGGGCGAGCATGCCGCCGAGGAACGGCCCGCAGACGGTGGCCAGTCCGGCCAGCCCCAGCGCACGGCCCGTCACCCGGCGCGCACGCCCCGGCGGACAGGCGTTGGTCAGCAGGGCCAGCCCGGACGGCATGATCAGCGCGCCGCCGGCGCCCTGCCCCACCCGCGCCGCCACCAGCAACGGCAGCGACGGTGCCAGCGCGCACAGCACGGAGGTGACACCGAAGAGGGACAGCCCGAGGATCAGCATCCGGCGCCGCCCGTAGAGGTCGCCGAGACGGCCGGCGACCGGCATCAGGGAACCGGCGGCCAGCAGATAGCCGCTGACGACCCAGGGCGTGGCGGTGGCCGAACCGTGCAGGGCGTCGCGGACGACGGGGAGCGCCGGGCTCAGCGCGAAGGAGTCCCACTGGACACAGAAGGCGCTGGTGGCGACGGCGGCCGACGCCCAACGGGCCTGCGGACCAAGGCGGGTGTGCGGCAAGCGGGTGTGCGGGCCGCAGCGGGTGTGCGGGTCACAGCGGGTGTACGGGCCGGAGCGGGGGTGCGGTTCGGGTTTCGGCATGACGGGTATCGGGCCGCCTCTCATGGGTCCGGCTCTCGCATCTGCGGAGGGAAACGGAAAAAAGGAGGGGGAGAGGGGGATGAAGTGCACCGGAGAGGGGCAGGACGCCTGGGGCGCAATGTGCGCACCGGCCGAAGGGGCCGTTGCGGTGAGCCGAGCGGCCCGGCGCGATATGCCGAGGGCCGGGTGCGGTGGTGCCGGAGTCCCTGCGAGGCGGCGGAGGAGCGGTCGCGGTGAGCCGGGAAGGCCCGGCGCGGGTGCTGCCGCGCGGGTGCGGGAGAGGCGGGCGCAGGCCTCATACAGCGGACGTTCAGCGAACGTTGATCGATGATCTACATCCTGATCCGCATGTTGCGCCGTATGACCTCAGAGCATGCAGATGACGCCCGGGAAGTGCAAGAACCGGAGGCGTCGCGAATCGCCCTCACCTGGAGCGGGGAGCCCGGGCGCCGGGAGGAGTTGACGCACGGCATGCTCCTCGACCAGGCCGAGCGGGCCGCTGCCACGCTCACCCGGCTCGGGGTACGGGCCGGTGACCGGGTCGCGGTGCATCTGCCGCTGGTGCCCGAGTCGGTGATCGCCACGCTCGCCTGCGGCCGGCTGGATGCGATACGCACCACGCTGCCGGTCTCGTTGACGGTGCCCGAACTGGTCGCACGGACGCGTGAGTCCTCGGCCCGGGTACTGATCACGGCCGATGCGGCGTTCTGGGACGGGGCCGTACGGCCGGTGAAGGCGCTGCTCGACCATGCGCTGGCGCGGGGCGCGGCCGCGGGGGGCGCGCCGGACCGCACCGTGCTGGTGGTGAACCGGTGCTCGCGGCCGGTCTCCTGGAAGCCGGGCCGCGACCTGTGGTGGCACGAAGCACTGGGCACCCGGACCGTCACCCGCTGACGGGACAGGCCGCCCCGGGGACGGACGTTCCGCGCCCCATGAGCGGGCGCACCCTTCACCTGCCGAGGGCGCACCTTCACCTGCCGAGAGCGCACCCCTCACCTGCCGAGGGCACACCCTTCACCCGCTAAGGCCACAGAACAGGCCAGGTCCCTCATCCGTGCCTAGCGTGGGATGCGTGCCACAGCACTCAGATGCCCCACCTGCCCCGGCTGCGGACCCGGAGGCACCAGTGGCGCCGCCTCGGCCGAGGCCTCCGGTGCTCCATGCGACGCCGGTGGGCTCGGCCGTTGTGTTTCTCGTGCTCCTCGCCATCGCCCTGGGCGGTCACCTGTTGCCGCATCTCCATCCCGTACTGCTTCCCGAGGCCGCGCTCACCGCCTTCCTCGCTCTCGGCATCGCCTTCCGCCCTACCGCCCGGGTCAACGAACCGGCCGCCCGTCGACTTCTCCGACCGGGCCGCCGCACCCTCCCCCGACCGGAAAGGCCGCCGTCCCATGGCCCGCCATGAGTACGCACACCCCCGCCATCCCCTGCCCGGCTTCGACCGGAACCGGCCCTTCAGGCGCAGCCACGCCGCACAGAGCCCGCCGACCCGCCCCCGGGACGGCCACCGCCCGCGCCCCATACCCACCCACGACAAGGGCCGCTAGGGGGAGACACCCCATGGGCGGAGACGCCTCAGAGGCGGAGACGCCTCAGAGGCGGAGACGCCCCTTGGGCGGAGACGCGCCACCCGGTGCGGAAGCAATCACCGCCTGGCTCCCGCGCGCCCCACGCGGCTGCCGGTATCCCGCCGCCCTGTGCGGCGGCCGGCAATGACACGATGGCGCAATGGCGACAAAACCCATGGACTCCTCGGCACAGTGCCCCGCAGATCCCGAGCCGTGGACAGGTGGGGAAGCGCTGCACGAGGACCTTCGCGCGGCGAGGACCTGGGTGTACGACCCGTGTGGCTTCACCTGCTCCCGGCCGGTGCCCGAAGCGGAGAGCGCCGAGTACGCGGCACATGAGTTCACCCTCGACGGTTCCTGCGTCAGGTTCCGGGTGGCCAAGACGACGCCGACGAAGGTCGGTCAGTTCGTCACGGTGTGGAAGCGGCGCCCCGGAGGGCCCATCCAGCCGTTCGACGCCGAGGACCCGGTCGATCTCTTCGTCGTCAGCAGCCGCCAGGACCGGCAGTTCGGGCACTTCGTCTTTCCGCGCGACGTGCTCGTCGAGCGGGGCATCGTTTCCCGCAACGGCGCGGGCGGCAAGCGGGCGTTCCGCGTCTACCCGCCGTGGGTGGAGACCGCCAATCGCCAGGCCCGCAGTGCGCAGGCGTGGCAGGTGGACCACTTTCTGCCGATCGGTGCGGACGGCTCCCTCGACCAGGCCCGTGCCCGGGCGCTCTATCACCCGTGACCGACGGGCCCCGTGCCGAGCGGGAGGGCTCGCGGCGCGCCCGTACCCTGGAGGGGTGAGCACCACCCCCGACCCCGAGTCGGCCCCCGCACCCGAGGACGCGACCGAGGCCGCGTCCGAGGCCGCGCAGGCCCCCGCGCCCGCGCCGGCCGCGCGCCCGGCCCGCAAGCCCGCGGCGAGGCTGATCTTCGACGACCCGCTGAACCAGCAGTCCTCGGACGACACCGACCGGGGCTGGGGCGAGCGCCCGAGCGGCAGTGACAGCGCCGCCGACCTCGCCCGCTTCCTCGACGAAAAGCCGCCCCACCACCTCTGAGCGAGGCGAGGGGGCGGCGTGTGCCGGCCGCCGTGGGCGCCCGCTACTGCTGGGTCTTCTGCGCGCCGATGATCCCCGCGGCGGCGGCGGACGGGTCGGACGGCGAGCCGGTGCGCTGCGCGATCAGCGCATCGCGGATCTCGATGAGCAGCTCGACCTCGGTCGGGTTCACGGGGAGGTCGTCGACGCCCCTCTTGGCCGCCTGGCGTTCCTTCCACTTGTTGATCGGAAGGATCATGAGGAAGTACACGACCGCGGCGGTGATCAGGAACGTCAGGGCGGCGCTGAGCACCGAGCCCCACAGGATGTAGATACCGCTGGTGAATTCGCCCGTCTTCTGGTTCACCTCGCAGTCGGTCAGGCAGGCCTTGTAGTTGTCGAGGTTCTGCGAGCCCAGGGCACCGATGATCGGGTTGATCACGCCCTTGACCACGGCGTTCACGATGTTCGTGAAGGCAGCACCGACCACGACCGCGACCGCGAGTTCGATGACGTTGCCGCGCATCAGGAATTCCTTGAACCCCTGAAGGACGCCCTTGCTCTCGCTCACCTGACAGCCTCTTTCCACGCTCACTACGGATGGTGCATAAACACTCAGCACCGCAACTTACGACAGGGCGGGGCGGAGGTGTCCAGTTGTGGGCCACTTGATCTCGGGGCACCGGTCACCGCCCTCCCGCTGCCGTGGCCGACGGACAGCCGGGGGCGGGTGCGGCTCGTACGGCACCGTACGACGCTCCGCCGGCCAGTACTGCGGCGGCCGCCGCCAGGCCGGCGGCCAGCAGTCGCCGCCGCGCGCTCCGTCCTCCCCGGCGCCGGCCGCCACCGGCCCGTACCGGCGGGAAGTGCGGCACTTCACAGGGCGGGGGAGCGGGGAGTGGCGGCGAGAGGAAGGCGGGGTCGGTGTGGTGAGGGGGCGGGGAAGAGGCACGGGGCATGGTGGGCACCGCCTGTGGTGAGGGGGTCGGACGAACCGGCGATCACCACCGTGCCGGAATCCGCTCCGGCCCGCTCCGGGCTGTGGACGACCCCGCCCCTGTGGACAACCCGGCCACCCGGGAGAGGGAGGCGGGGCCGTCCGTCGCGGCGTTCGGGGCGCTACGGCAGGTCGATGCCCAGGTCCCAGCCGGTGTGCACCTCGGTGCACAGGCAGTTGCGGGCGGCGTTGTCAGGGAGGCCGGAGACCGCGTCGAACAGGACCTCGCGCAGTCGGCCGACGTTCTCGGCGAAGACCCGGAAGACTTCCTCGTGGGAGACGCCGTCGCCGGTCTCGGTGCCCGCGTCCAGGTCGGTGACCAGCGCCAATGACGTGTAGCACAGGCTCAGTTCGCGGGCCAGGACGGCTTCGGGGTGGCCGGTCATACCGACCACCGACCAGCCCTGTGCGGCGTGCCAGCGCGACTCGGCGCGGGTCGAGAAGCGGGGGCCTTCGATCACGACGAGGGTGCCGCCGTCGACCGGCTCCCAGTCCCGGCCACGGGCGGCCGTGAGGGCGGCCTGCCGCCCGGTGGGGCAGTACGGGTCGGCGAAGGTCAGGTGGACGACGTTGGGGGTCTTCCCGTCGGGGAGCGGTTCGCCGTCGAAGTAGGTCTGGGGGCGGGCCTTGGTGCGGTCGACGAGCTGGTCGGGGACCAGGAGCGTGCCGGGGCCGTATGCGGTCCGCAGGCCGCCGACCGCACACGGGGCGAGGACCTGGCGCACCCCGAGCGAGCGCAGCGCCCACAGGTTGGCGCGGTAGTTGATGCGGTGCGGCGGGAGGTGGTGGCCACGGCCGTGCCGGGGCAGGAACGCCACCTGGCGGCCGGCGATCTGCCCCAGGAACAGCGAGTCGCTGGGACGTCCGTAGGGGGTGTCCACCGTGATCTCGGTCACGTCGTCGAGGAAGGAGTAGAAGCCCGATCCGCCGATAACGCCAATCTCCGCGTCAGCCATGCCGGTCACACTATCGGGGCACGGCGGCCCGGGGCGGGCGGGTGGCGGAGGCGAAAGGAAGCCGTAAGACAGCGGACCCCGCCGTCGGTGACGGCGGGGTCCGAAGAGCTGTGGGTCAGGCCGCGGAGCTGGTGCCCGAGGAGCTGCCGGAGGACGACGAGGCGGCCGGGGCCGAGGACTTGGTGTCCGAGCTGCCGGACGAGGAGCTCGACGTGTCCGAGGAGGACGTGCTGCCCGCCGCGGAGGCGTTCTTCGCGGGGCTGCTGCTCGACGACGAGCCGCGGCTGTCGTTGCGGTAGAAGCCGGAGCCCTTGAAGACGATGCCGACCGCGGAGAACACCTTCTTGAGGCGTCCGTCGCAGGCGGGGCACTCCGTGAGCGCATCGTCGGTGAACTTCTGCACCGCCTCGAGGCCCTCGCCACACGCGGTGCACTGGTACTGGTAGGTCGGCACTTGTCTTCCTCCTGGCACTCTCACTCGATGAGTGCTAACGACGCTCCATCTTGCAGTATTCCCGCCCGACAGTCCACCGTGACCGGCCCACGGTGACCGACTACACGTCCGGTCAGGTGCGCGCCAGCTCCCGCTCGCGGGCGTCGGAAACGGCCGGGACCTGGGCATCCGTGCCGTGCGCTGGGCCCGCGGCGGTCCGCGTCGACGAGCGCGGCAACAGGTGGACGCGGAGCGCCAGCAGCACCGTCAGGGCCAGCGCCGTACCGGCCAGCGGCACCAGGAACCCGGTGCTCGGCCCGAAGCGGTCGGCGAGCTGGCCGGCCGAGGTGGCCGCGGCCGCCTGGCCCAGCGCGACCGCGCCGGTCAGCCAGGTGAAGGCCTCGGTGCGGGCGGCGGCCGGCACCAGCGACTCCACGAGGGTGTAGCCGGTGATCAGGGCCGGGGCGATGCACAGGCCGACGACCAGGCCGACCGCGCCGAGCAGCGGCACCGCGGTGACCGCCCACAACGGGGTGGTGGCCAGTGCCAGCAGCCCGTAGGCGACCAGCAGCCGGCGCCGCGGGCCGACCTTCCAGGCGATGAGGCCGCACGCGATACCGGCGAGCATGTTGCCGCCCGCGAAGATCCCGTAGAGCACGCCGTTGATGCCGGGCTGCCCGATGTGCTGGGTGAACGCGGTCAGCGAGACCTGCATACCGCCGAAGACGGCGCCGATGCCGAGGAACGCCACGATCAGGACGCGTACGCCGGGCACCGACAGCGCCGAGACGCGCGGCCGGTCGCCCGCGCGGTGCCGGTGCACCGGAGGCTGGCTGCGCCGCTGGGAGGCGAACAGCAGCCCGCCGGCCAGCGTCAGCGCGGCCTCGGCGACCAGACCGGCCGCCGGGTGGATGCCGGTGCACAGCGCGGTCGCCAGCACCGGGCCGACGACGAAGGTGAACTCGTCGGTCACCGACTCGAAGGCGGCGGCCGTCGGCATCAGCGGGCTGCCGCCGAGCCGGGAGGCCCAGCGGGCCCGCACCATCGGGCCGACCTGAGGGGTCGAGGCGCCCGTGGGGACGGCCACCGCGAACAGCGCCCACAGGGGCGCGTGGATGAGGGCGAGGGTGATCAGTGCACAGACGCCGGCGACGTGCACCAGTACGCCGGGGACCAGCACCGCGCGCTGGCCGAAGCGGTCGGCGAGCTTGCCGCCCTGCGGGGCGAACAGGGCCATCGAGACACCGGTCGCGGCGGACACCGCGCCTGCGGTGCCGTACGAGCCGGTGGTGGATTCGACGAGCAGCACGATGCCGATCGTCAGCATGGCGAAGGGCTGCCGGGCCAGAAAGCCGGGCAGCAGGAATGTCCATGCACCAGGGGTGCGGAGCAGTGTTCCGTAACCGGTACGGGAGTCCTTGACCGCGGATGCCACGGCCGGGCCTTTCTGCCGCCTGGTAGCGCGCCACCCGCGAGGTCGTCACGGGTACGCGCCGAGAGCTGTCCTCTCGCGCAGGACCGAGTGATACCGCGTGGTCCGCACCGGGAGGGTGGCTGCGTGTGGCAGGGGACCGCGGCCGCCGAGCGGTCGCGCCAGCTCTGCATCAGGCAGAGTTGGTTCGTCGATGTTGCGTTTTCATACTACAGGCCGCCGCGCGTGAAGCCCTGGGATTAGCCAGGGCTTCACGCGCATTTCCTTGGGATCCGTGGAGATCTGCACCACATCTCCGGCTCTTCGCCGGTTCCGCCGGACGTCAGCGGGGGCCGTGCCCGCGCCGCCCCGAGGAGCCGTCCGTGCCCAGCCAGCCGGCCAGCTTGCCGCCCTGCGAGACCGCCTGGAGCCGCCGTTCGGCCGCGTCGCGCACCGGGTCGGTGGCGACCACCAGCAGCTCGTCGCCGCGCCGCAGCACCGTCGAGGGCGACGGCACGAAGCTGGAGCCGTCCCGGACGATGAGGGTGACCGCGGCGCCCGCGGGCATCCGCAGCTCGCCGACCTCGACGCCGTGCATACGGGACGACGGGCCGATGGACGTGGACAGCAGATGGCCGCGCAGCCGCTCCAGAGGTGCGGACTCGATGCCCAGGTCGGCTGCCTCCTCGCCCTCGCCCAGCCGCAGCCGCTTGGCGAGCCACGGCAGCGTCGGCCCCTGGATCAGGGTGTAGACGACGACCAGGACGAAGACGATGTTGAAGACCCGGTCGCTGCCGGGGACATCGCCCACCATCGGGATCGTGGCCAGCACGATCGGCACCGCGCCGCGCAGCCCGGCCCACGACAGCAGGGTCTTCTCCCGCCAGGGCACCCGGAACGGCAGCAGCGCCACGAAGACGGACGTCGGCCTGGCCACCAGCGTCAGGATCATGCCGATCAGCAGCGCCGGCACGAAGTCGTCGAGCAGATTGTGCGGGGTGGCCAGCAGGCCGAGCAGGACGAACATGCCGATCTGGCCGATCCAGCCGAGGCCTTCGGCGAAGCCGCGGGTGGCCGGTGAATGCGGCAGCTTGGCGTTGCCGAGAACCATCGCGGCCAGATAGACGGCGAGGAAGCCCGAGCCGTGCGCCAGTGCACCGGCCGCGTAGGCGGAGACCGCGATGGCCATGACGGCGATCGGGTACAGACCGGACGCCGGCAGCGCCACATGCCGCAGGCCGTACGCGCCGAGCCAGCCGAAGGCCAGTCCGATGGCGGCGCCGATCGCCAGCTCCAGGGTGATCTCACCGAGCAGGGCGTACCAGTGTTCGACCGGCCCCGCGGTGGAGAAGGCGACGACGAGGATGACCACGGGGGCGTCGTTGAAGCCGGATTCGGCTTCCAGTACACCGGTCAGGCGGGCCGGCAGCGGCACGCTGCGCAGCACGGAGAAGACGGCCGCGGCATCCGTGGAGGACACCACGGCGCCGATCAGCAGCGCCTGGCGCCAGTCGAGCCCGGCCAGATAGTGCGCTCCGGCCGCGGTGACCCCCACGCTCACCGCGACGCCGACCGTCGACAGCGCCACCGCCCGGGGCAGCGCCGGTTTGATCTCTTTCCACTTGGTGCCCAGTCCGCCCTCGGCGAGGATCACGACCAGGGCGGTGTAGCCGAGGAGTTGGGTCAGCTCGGCGTTGTCGAAGACGACACCGCCCAGGCCGTCCTGCCCTATGGCAATGCCTATCCCCAGGTAGATGAGCAGGCTGGGGAGCCCGCTGCGCGAGGAGAGCCGTACCGCGGCAACCGCGATGAGCAGTACGAGCGAGCAGAGCAGCAGGAGTTCGTTGAGGTGGTCGACAGACAGGAGCTGGTCCTTCCTCGCACGGGTTCCGGAGTGGTCTTTCCTTACCGTATCTAGTTACTGAGACTAACAATTTACCATTGCTTGAAGGTTGAAGGTGCTGGTGGTGACTCCGCGTAGGGGTCGCCGAACCCGTGCGCCTATGGTTGCTCCAGCACGCCCACCCTGCCCCTCGAAGGACAGAGATGCCCGCCAACAAGTCCGGCCCAGTCCCCAGGAAGAAGAAGGGGCGGCGCGGCCGCCTCGTCGCGATCACGGTCGTGCTGCTGCTCGTGGCGGGCATCGGCTTCGGCGCGTTCTGGGGTGTCAGTACCGTCCGCGCCTCGTTCCCGCAGACCACCGGCTCGCTCAAACTCCCGGGCCTGACCAACCCGGTGGACGTCACCCGCGACGCCAACGGCATTCCGCAGGTCTACGCCGACACCGACGAAGACCTCTTCCGCGCCCAGGGATACGTCCAGGCCCAGGACCGCTTCTGGGAGATGGACGTCCGGCGGCACATGACCGCCGGCCGGCTCTCGGAGATGTTCGGCAAGGGCCAGGTCAAGACCGACTCGTTCCTGCGCACGCTCGGCTGGCGCCACGTGGCGCAGAAGGAGTACGACACCAAGCTGTCGCCCAGCACCAAGAAGTACCTCCAGTCCTACTCGGCGGGCGTCAACGCCTACCTCAAGGACCACGAGGGCTCGGCGGTGTCCCTGGAGTACGCGGCGCTGGACCTCCAGAACGACTACAAGCCCGAGAAGTGGACGCCGGTCGACTCGGTGGCCTGGCTCAAGGCGATGGCCTGGGACCTCCGCGGCAACATGCAGGAGGAGATCGACCGCTCCCTGATGACCAGCCGCTTCACCCCGGCGCAGATCGCCGAGCTCTACCCGGCATATCCGTACAAGCGGAACAAGCCGATCGTCGACGGCGGCGCGGTCGACCCCGCCACCAAGAAGTTCTCGCCCAAGGGTCCGGCGAGCTCGGCGAACACCACCCCCGCCGGCGCCACCACGGGCCTCCAGTCGCAGCTGTCCTCGCTGTCCAAGACCCTCGACAAGGTCCCGGCGCTGCTCGGTCCCAACGGCAACGGCATCGGCTCGAACTCCTGGGTCGTCTCCGGTGCGCACACCACCACCGGCAAGCCGCTGCTCGCCAACGACCCGCACCTGGCACCGCAGATGCCCTCGCTCTGGTACCAGATGGGCCTGCACTGCCGTACCACCGGCCCCAAGTGCAACTACGACGTCTCCGGCTTCACCTTCTCCGGTATGCCCGGCGTCGTCATCGGCCACAACCAGGACATCTCCTGGGGCATGACCAACCTGGGTGCCGACGTCACCGACCTCTACCTGGAGAAGGTCAACGCCGACGGCTACCTCTTTGACAACAAGCAGCAGCCCTTCATAACCCGCAAGGAGACCATCAAGGTCGCCGACGGCGAGAGCCACCACATCACCGTCCGGTCCACCAGGAACGGGCCGATCGTCTCCGACCGCGACGGCGAACTGGCCAATGTCGGCAAGGACGCCCCGGTCGGCAATGCCGCACCGGACCGCGGCGACGGCTACGCCGTATCGCTGCGCTGGACCGCGCTGAACCCCGGCAAGTCCATGGACGGCGTCTTCGAACTCAACCGCGCCAAGGACTGGAACGGCTTCCGCAAGGCCGCCGGGCACTTCGAGGTCCCCTCCCAGAACCTGGTCTACGCCGACACCAAGGGCAACATCGGCTACCAGGCCCCGGGCCAGATCCCGGTCCGCGGCAAGGGCGACGGCCACTTCGACGGTACCTACCCTGCGCCCGGCTGGGACCCGAAGTACCAGTGGGCCGGCTACATCCCGCAGAAGTCCCTGCCGTACGAGTACAACCCCCAGCGCGGCTACATCGTCACCGCCAACCAGGCCGTCACCGACGAGAAGTACCCCTACCTCCTCACCAAGGACTGGGGCTACGGCTCCCGCAGCCAGCGGATCAACGACCTGATCGAGTCGAAGATCAAGGACAGCGGCAAGGTCTCCACCGACGACATGCAGGCCTTCCAGAAGGACAACAGCAGCGAGATCGCCCGGCTGCTGACGCCCTACCTCACGAAGGTCGACATCAAGGACAAGTACGTCCGCGACGCCCAGCAGCTGCTGGACGGCTGGGACTTCAGCCAGGAGCCCGACTCCGCTGCGGCCGCCTACTTCAACGCCGTCTGGCGCAACACCCTCAAGCTCGCCTTCGGCAACAAGATGCCCAAGGAGCTGCGCCCCGACGGGCAGTGCCTGACCGTCCGCCCGGCCGACGAGACCGGCCCCGCCGACGAGAACGACAAGTACATCCGCGAATGCGGCGAGCGGGACGGTGACTCCGCCCAGCCCGACGGCGGTGACCGCTGGTACGAGGTCGTCCGCGGCATCCTGGACGACCCGAACAACGCCTGGTGGAAGACCGAGGACCGGCCCAACCGCCCCGGTGACAAGAACCGCGACCAGCTCCTGGCACACGCCATGAAGGACGCGCGCTTCGAGCTGACCTCCAAGCTGGGCAAGAACATCGACAACTGGAGCTGGGGCCGGCTGCACCAGATGTTCCTGAAGAACCAGACCCTGGGCACCGACGGCCCCGGCTTCCTCCAGGGCCTGTTCAACCGCGGCCCCTGGAACGTCGGCGGCGGCGAGGCCGCGGTCGACGCCACCGGCTGGAACGCCGCCGGCGGCTACAAGGTCACCTGGGTCCCGTCGATGCGGATGGTGGTCAACCTCGCCGACCTCGACAAGTCCCGCTGGATCAACCTCACCGGCGCCTCCGGACACGCCTACGACGCCCACTACTACGACCAGACCGACAAGTGGGCCAAGGGTGATCTGCTGCCCTGGGCGTACAGCAAGGACGCCGTCAAGAAGGCGGGCAAGGACACGCTGACCCTGTCGCCGTA
>NZ_JAMJFM010000057.1:0-63581 GCF_023544705.1 Streptomyces sp. MCA2 | reverse complement strand
CCTGGCTGGGCAAGGGACAGCACCGCATGTTCCAGCTCTGCAAGGAGCTGGGCCTTGAGGTCTATCCCCAGTACAAGCGGGGCGCTCACATCCTGCGCCTGGACGGGGTCAACCACCGCTACCGCGGTGGTATCCCCTCCGTGGGCCCGGGGACGCTGATCGCCCTCGGTCTGGCGCTGGTGCGGCTGAATCTGATGGCGCGGCGCCTCCCGCCGGATGCCCCTTGGCGCGCCCGGGGTGCCCGGGCGCGGGACGCCCGTACGCTCGGGCAGTGGCTTTCCGGCCCGCTGAACGTGCCCTCGGCGACCGCCCGCACCCTGCTCGGGTCGGCCATGAATCTGCTGTTCTGCACCGACCCGGCGGAGGTCTCGCTGCTGGGCGCCCTCACCCTGGCCAGGGGCGGCGGCGGCTTCAGCTACTACACCGACTCCCGCAGGACCGAAACCCATCTCGTGGACGGCGGAGCCCCCGAACTGGCGAGGCGGATGGCCGAGCGCCTGGGAGACAGGGTGCACCTGTCCAGCCCCGTTCAGCAGATCGCGCACGACGGCACCGGCGTGAAGGTCGTCTCCACCTCGCGCGTCGTGCGGGCGCAGCGGGTGATCGTGGCGGCGCCGCCGGTGCTGGCGGGGCGGATCTGCTTCGACCCGCCGCTTCCCACCTCGTGCGGCCATCTGTTGCAGCGCGTGGTACCAGGGGCGATCATGCGGGTGCACACGGCGTACCCGGAGCCGTTCTGGCGCGAGCAGCACCTGTCGGGACAGACGCTCGCGCCCCAGTCGGCCGTCCAGCTCACCATCGACCAGACGCCTCGGTCGGGACAGCCAGGTGTACTCAGCAGCTACGCGTTCAGCACCGGAGCCCTGCGCATCTCTCGCCTGGACCCGGCCGAGCGGCGAGAGGTCTGGCTGAACTCGCTGGCCGAGCGGTTCGGTCCGCAGGCACGCCGTCCCACCCAGTATCTGGAGACCGACTGGTCCTCCCAGCAGTGGTCGCTGGGCGGGATGATCGGCCACTTCCCGCCCGGCACGCTGACCAACTACGGCAGCGCGCTGCGGGAGCCGGTGGGCCGGATCCACTGGGCCAGTACCGAGTCGGCAACGCTGATGCACGGGCTGATGGAGGGAGCGGTGCGCTCCGGCGAGCGGGCCGCCCACGAAGTCCTGACCCGGCTCGGCGCCCGCTGACCCTCCGCTCCAGGCCCTCACGGACGGGTGGGACCGGCCGCCGAGGCCGGCTCCTGCCGTCAGGCGTAAGCTGCTCGGCTCATGAACATACGGGGTGCAGGGGCACGGATACGGGCGCTGCCGGACACCGGTCCATGGCCGGCGGACATCGGGAGCGCACTGCTGGTCCAGGCGGCGGTGTCGGTGCCATGGGTCATCCCGCGCGACCCGCACCTGGAACCCGCGACCCTGGTCGGCTACCTCGCGCACCCTCGTGTACAGCGTCAACTCCACGAACGCCAAGGGCCAGGACACCAACAGGACCGTGAGGGACCTGATCGTGGCGGCCTTCGGAAAGCCGGCGGCGGGCTGATCCAGCCGGGCACCTCAGCAGGCGCCCTGGACGCCCTCAGCCGTTCTCGACCAGCAGGTGCCGGGGGCCGCGCAGTACGGGGCTGCGCCGGTAAGGAGGCGGGTCCGCGACCAGGCGGGGGTGGTCGAGGTACTGGATGAGCTCGTTCAGCGCGATCTGCGCCTCCAGACGGGCGAGTGGCGCGCCGAAGCAGCTGTGGACGCCGCTGCCGAAGCCGAGGTGCTGGTGGTCGTCGCGGGTCGGGTCGAAGCGGTCGGGGTCAGGGAACCGCAGGGGATCGCGGTTGCCGGAGGCGAGCAGCAGGATGAGGGGCGCGCCTTGGGGGATCGTGACACCCGCGACCTCGATGTCGGCCAACGGGGTGCGCTGCGGCAGCATCTGGACCGGAGGCTCGTAGCGCAGCAGTTCCTCCACCGCGTGCGGCATCAAGGCGGGTTCGGCGCGCAGGCGTGCCAGCTCATCGGGGTGGCGCAGCAGGGTGAGGATGCCGTTGGTGATCAGGTTGACGGTGGTCTCGTGACCGGCGATGAGCAGCAGCACGGAGGTGGTCATGATTTCGAGCGGAGTGAGCTGCCCCTCGGAGCTGTCGCCGCCGACGCTGTCTCCGCCGACGAATGCGGAGAGCATGTCGTCGGACGGATGGGCACGGCGTTTCTCGGCGAGCTCACCGAGGTACAGGCCCATCGCCTTGCGGGCCTCCGCGGCCGCGCGCGGACGCTCGGTGGGGTCCTCCCCGGGCGTGGGATCGATGCCGGCGACGATCGCGTCCGACCACTCACGGAAGCGCGGCTCGTCCTCGATCGGTACGCCCAGGAGACGGCAGATCACCGTGACGGGGAGCGGGTAGGCGAAGTCGTCGACGACGTCGATCAGCTCCTTGCCCTGGAAGGAGCCGATGAGGTCCTTGACGATCCTGGTGATCTCGTCGTGCATGCCGTCGATCCGGTCCGGCGTGTGGGGCGGGCCGAAGGAGCGCATCGCCAGGCCACGCAGCCGGTGGTGTTCGGGGTCGTCGAGGCCGATGAAGGCCGGCGGAAGCCCCTCCTCGGCGGTCTCGTCCGGGACGGTGCGCTTGCGGCGGTCCGAACTGATCCGCGGGTCGTGCAGCAGCGCTTCGATGTCGTGGTAGGTCCCGACCAGGTAGCTGCCGTCCTCCTGCCGTGCCACCCTCGCCTCGCGGAGCTCGGCGTACAGCGGATAGGGGTCCGCACGGTTGGCGTAGTCGGTGATCCGGTGGAACAGGGTGTCCGCAGCCATGCGCGGGCTCCTCATCGCTAGGGAGGGGCGGTGGACTCAGCGGGCCGGTTGCACCAAGGTCAGCCGGCGGTCCGGCAGATGACCGGTGAGGGCGACGGTCGGACCGTGCGAGAGCACCTTCGGGTCCGGCACGTCGGACGGGACGGGCTCGGGGGACTCGATCTGGTCGGCGGCGCCCGGCGCCGGCGGAAACGGCGCCGCCGTCTCGATCAGCCGCTGGTAGTACTCCAGCGACTTGGCCTGGTTCACACTCACCGCTGCCGTGACGCGTCCCCGGTAGCCGTAGACGGCGACCAGGCGGGCGTCCTTCAGTGACCCCTGGGCGATGACCACCTGATCGGAGAAGGTGGGCACTCCGACCGACTTGATGTTGAGGCCGAACTGGCTGGACCAGAACGCCGGAACCGTCAGATGGGGGCGTCTGCGCGGCCCCGCATTGATCATGTTGTGGGCCGCCACCTCGGCCTGGGCGACCGCGTTGCCCCAGTGCTCCAGGGAGAGCAGCTGATACTCGAAGAGCGGGTGCGGGAACCGGGCCACGTCGCCGGCGGCGAAGACGTCGTCGGTGACGATCCCGTACATGTCGAAGGCCCGGCACCCCGCGTCGCAGGTCACTCCTCGCGGGCCCGCGGCGATCCCCGACTCGGCCAGCCACTCGGTGTTGCGGACCGCGCCGAGGGCCACCACGGCGACATCGGCATCGATCCTCGTACCGTCGGAGAACCGGGCGCCGGTGAGCCGGCCGTCGCCCTCCAGCGCGGTGACGGTCACCCCGCACCGCAGATCGACACCGTGCGCGCGCTGCAACTTCGCCGCCAGCGCACCCAGCGTGCCGCCGAGTGCCCCGACCAGCGGCGCCGGGCCCCGCTCCGCGACCGTCACCTCGAGACCGCGCTCCCGGCAGGCGGAGGCGATCTCCGACCCGGTGAACCCGGCACCGACGACCAGGACCCTTCGCGGTCCGGCATCGAGGCGCTCCGCAAGACGGCCGGCGTCCTCGACGGTGCGCAGGGTGAACACCCCGTCCAAGGCGGCCTCGGCCGGGTTCGGCCAGGGCCTGGCACGGGTTCCGGTGGCGATCAGCAGCCGGTCGAAGGGCACTTTCTCACCGTCGGCGAGGAGAACCTGTTTCCCGACCGGATCGAGTCCGGTGGCGCGCACACCGAGTTTCCACTGCGCGTCCACGTCACGGCGCTGCGGCAGCCCGGTCCTGTCCGCCGGCACCGTCCCGAGCAGCACCTGTTTGGACAACGGCGGTCTGTCATAGGGGGTGTGCGGCTCTTCCCCGATCAGAGTCAGGGAGCCCGCGAACCCTTCCTCGCGCAGCGTCTCGGCGGCCCGCAGCCCCGCGAGCGACGCTCCGACGATCACGATGCGGCCGTCGCGTGGTTCAGCGTGCACCGGCGCCCGCCTCCTCGCCCACAAGAATCGCCTGCACCGGACACGCGGCTTCGGCACGAAGGACACGTTCCTGCTGGTCGTCCGGTACGGCCGGGGTGTACAGCAGGGCCTCCTCGCCATGCATCGTGAAGACACGGGGAGCGACGAAGGCGCACTGCGCATACCCCTGACATCGATTGAGATCAACAACGATGTTCATCCCGAGCCGCTCCTCCCACCGCCACACCCGTCGAGTCCGTCCTACAACGGGTCTCTGTGCCGCGCACGTGAGGGTGGACCATCCGAGGACTACGCGGGGTGGGACGCCCCCCGCAGCGCGACAGGGAAAAGGCGACCGGCGACCGATGGTGCGCCGGCGCCCGGACTCGGCGGTCAGCCTTGCCTGCCGGTCGGCCAGGGTGTCGAGATGCTCCACTCCTGGGGCAACGATCTGACATCGATGCCGTCGCGTCGCAGTGACTCCACCCCCGGCAGGAGGGCCGAGACCATGGCGGAAGCGCCGGGGGAAAGACTCAAAGGAGTGACAACCGGACGGAGTTAAGGTCCTCCGTCAACCCGGTGAGGGGCCGCAGCCAATGCCCGTATGGCTCATTCAAGTCCCCTTTCTTGACTGCTAAAGACGGGTTGGGCAGCATCCGAACGCCCCATGATGGTGGGCTTGTTCGGTCGCGTATCCGAGTGCGGACAGCATGCGCCCCACGACAAAACGGAGCGCGGCCGGGTTAATTGCGGAGCGAGATGAGTAACATCCAGCCAACCGTAGATCGATCAGGCAAGAGAGAGCAGGCTGTTTCATGTCAGACTCGGAATTCGCTGTGCAGGTGGCCGCCAAGCTGAAGGGCATCACGAAGGAGATCGACGAGCTACAGAAGCTCCGATCGAAACTGGAGGACCTGCAACAGCACCTCGGAACGAGTCCTCAGGAAGAAGCAGTTGCCGCACCGCAGCCCGTGGAGACCGATGCCACGGCCACAAAACCGGTGACCGTACCCGCGGCGCGACGCGCAAAGTCTGCCGCGCCGAAGGTCAAGCCGGCGAAGAAGGCCCCGGCCAAGGCGGCCAAGACAGCGGCCGGCGCGAAGAAGGCACGGAAGGCCACACCGGCCAAGGGCAAGGCCCCGCAGCGGAACTCCACCCGCGTCGACCGCGTGCTCGGACTGCTCGACGAGCAGCCGCGTACGGTGACGGAGCTGACGAAGCTGCTGGCGCAGGAGCACCCGGACCACACGGCACCGGAGACCGCCGTGCGCAACACCCTGGAGACCTCGCTCGTCGCCAAGGGTCTGGCGCACCGCAGCAAGCAGGGCAGGAGCGTCTTCTACTCCCTCCCCGCCGCCGCTCCCCAGGCCGGCACCGAGGCCCAGGAAACCGATGCCGCAGATGCCCATGAGGAGGCCGCGACCGCCCGCGCCTGACCCGGGTCCCGCTCCCGTCTGCCGGTGCTGCCCCGCGCAGCCAGCAGACGGGGCGCGGCCGGCGTGCGACGGACCGTCCGCGATCGGCGGGCGGAGCGGGGGACGGGCGCCTGCCGCACGCCGGGAGCAGCCCGACGAGGGGCGGGCGGAGCGGTACAGAGGGGTTGGCGGAGCGGGGCTCGGGGACGCCGAGGGCCACCGTGGCGATCAGGTGCCCGGACGTCTGAGACGATGAAGATCTATAAGAAGCCCTGTGGGGAGAGCGAGCTGTCCGGCGGCCGAGACGTTGTCGCGGCCCGATAGGGGTCAAATCACCGCAAAAGCGGTGCAGACGCCGTCGGCAAGGGCAGCCGCAGAGGGGTAATACGGCCGAGTCTTGACGAACCGGCCCTGCCCGATCTTGACTGCCAGGGTCCCCCCGCCGCAGGGCCCCCACCAGGGGTGTTGCCCCCCTTACCGAAGGTCACGAACATGACGGTTGACGCCACCGCCGCCACCGAAGTTGACGCCGCCACCGAAGTCGGACGGTTCCTGCTCGGCGACGCCTTCCCCTGCCTCGCCGGTCGTTCGGCGTGGCGACAAGGTGGCATCACCCACCGCCATTACACGTGGTTCGGGGATGACGAAGTCGCCCGGGACATGGCGGCTGATCTCCAGGCGTATGTGCAGACGGTGGACTGGGCCGCCAAGCCCTTCACGAGCTTCGTGGCCACCTTCTCGGGCCCCCTCGACGTGACGGACATCGAGTTCGAGGCGCTGATGTGGCAGCAGCTCCAGGGCGTCCACGATCATGACAGCCTCACGCATCCCTGGGCCGAGGGCTACGACCGCGACCCGTCGTCCGGCGCCTTCGCGTACAGCGTCGCCGGGCACCCGTTCTTCGTGATCGGGCTGCATGAGACGCACAGCCGCATCGGCCGCCGCCCGCCCTTCCCGATGCTCGCCTTCAACTCCCACAACCAGTTCGACCGAATAAAGGCCGCGGGCCTGTGGGACCGGCTCCAGGAGAAGATCCGCAAGCAGGACATCGAGCTCCAGGGAAATATCAACCCCAATCTCATGGAGTACGAGCAGCTCTCCGAGGCCCGGCGCTATTCGGGCCGGCGCAAGCCGGCCGACTGGGCCTGCCCCTTCTCCGCTCGGGCGTGAGGGAACGCCTTCCCCGCTCGCGGGTGAGGGAACGTCGTGGAGTCGGTGGGCAGTTCACCTCGCGGGCCGACCGGGCCGACCGGGCCGCCACCGGATACCTCGTCCCGGACCCGGGATCGTTGAGGTCGTAAGAACGGCGAGCGGCCCTTGTCGGACGTGAGAACGACAAGGACCGCGCTTCCCGGAACGGCTCACCACCCGCTCACCTGGCCGGAGCGGGATCAGGCAGCCGGGCGTACCGCGCTCGGGCCCTCTCCAGCCCCGTAGCGGGCGAGCTGGCGGTCGTGGAGGCGGCTGAGGAGCAGCAGCGAGACGACCGCCCCGAGGAGGGCGCAGGCCATGTCCCACTGGGTGTCCCACTGGTCCCCCTGCGTGGCGAGGAAGGCGTCGGCGGCGGATCCGCCGGCCAGCGCGGCCCACCACTCGATCAACTCGAAGAACGCGCTGAAGGCCAGACAGGCGCAGACGGTCAGCGGGGCCAGCCATGCGCTGCCGCGCAGCGGGGACGTGCGCACCAGGAGTTCGCGGACCAGGATGGCGGGCACAAAGCCCTGCACCAGATGCCCGATGCGGTCGTAGGGATTGCGGGAGAGGTCCAGAGCGTCCTGAAGCCAGTGCCCCAGGGGGACCTCTGCGTAGGTGTAGTGGCCGCCGACGATCAGGACCAGTGCATGCACGGCGAGCAGACAGCACAGCAGCGGGCTGAGCGGAAAGCGTCGCCACACCAGGACCAGCAACGGCAGGCCGACGAGCACCCAGCAGGTCTCCATGATCCACGTGGCGCGGTCATGCGGCTCCAGCCCCGACAGAGCCAGGGCGACGAGCACCCCCGCGGCCAGAGCCGGGGGAAGCGTGCGGGACGTGGACATGGCCTTCATGGATCAGCCTCGAAGACATCGGGTACGGGTCGGCGCGGCACCGCCGGGGGCGGACGGACAAGCCCCGGCCGTACGGCACACACACCGGCCGAAACCGACACAGCACCGCACAACGGGGCAACTTCTTGACCGCGCCAGGTCATCCGCTCCAGCGTCATGGCCGCCGAAGGGCGCTGTCATGAGTACGGCTACTCAGAACCTTCTTTCCCAAGGCTGAGATCCATGGCCTCAGGCTGAGAACCATGGCCTGACTCCATCGAACCCACCGATGACGTGCACATGGCGCGTACGATCGGATGCCCCCCTACGGGAAAGGCATCCCCCATGAAGAAGACATCCGCTCGCAGAGTCACCTGGCGCATGCTGCTCGCCCTGGGCGGCGTGGCGGCGTTAGCCGTGCCGACCGCGGGAGCCGCCGAGGCCGTACCGCGCGCCGCCGGGGAAGGAGGCCGGGCCGGCGGGTGTGCCGTGGTGTATTTCGACCTCGGTGAAACGCTGGTGCACACGGCCGAGGACAAGAGCGTCCGGTACATGCCGGGAGCCGCCGGATATCTGCGCGCGCTGCGTGCCCGCCACATCCCCGTCGGGCTGATCACCAACGTTCCGTCGTCGTGGGGCTCGACCGACGCGGAGCGGGCGGCGGAGTTGAAGAAGGTGATCGACAAGGACTGGGCGGACACCCGCCCGTTCGCCTGGTCGGACTTCGGCGACCGGATCTTCACGCCCCGAACCGAGGCGGAGAGAAAACCCGCGCCGGCACTGTGGAAGCGCGCCAAGAAGGCATCGGGCCACTGCCGGGTGGTGTACCAGGCAGAGACGGCCGATGAGGTGCAGGCCAGCGTCTCGCTCGGGTACGTCGCCTACCAGGCCGCCCGGCCCCAGTGGCCCGCGTACCTGCCGGTGCCGCTGATCGCCGCCCTCGCCCACCTTCCCCACGGGAACGCGGCGGCCTCCGAACAGCCTTGAGGCGCTCGACTCACCCCGTAGCCCAGCGCTCGACCCACCGCTCAACCGGCCAGGGACCGCACGGCAGCGGAGCGGCCGGGGCAGCGAGGTGGTAGCGACCTGAGTGGTGTCGGAGGTGCCGCGTCGGGCCGTCGCGCGTGCCCGTACGCCTGAGGAGCGACTACGGCGCCTTGGCAGGGAGGGGAAAGGCATGGCTGAGGGAGCGCCTTCCCCCTCCCCCTGAGGTCGCTTCTCTTCGGCCCGGACGGCCCGGACGGCCCGGATGGCCCGGATGGCCCGGACGGCCCGGACGGCCCGGACGGCCCGGACGGCCCGGGCGGCCCGCTGAGACCGTCACCCGGCCGCCGTCCGGCTGTAGCGTTCCAGCCGGTCGGCCAGCTCGGCCGGACGGGACAGCATCGGGAAGTGCCCGCCCTCCATCTCGTCGGGCGCCGCCCCCAGACGCTCCGTCACCACTGTGCGCAGGAACGGTGCCGGGAAGAGGCGGTCCTGACGACACAGCAGAAAGCGGGTCGCCACCGCGGGCCAGGCCGCCATCGGCCAGGGCCGCGAAGCAGGGGTCTCGGACTGCCGCCGCCACCGGACCGCCGCCTCGGCCGCCAGCTCCGGCGGCAGATCCTGGAAGAACGGATCCGCGGCGGATCCCGGCACAGCGGACTCCGGCACCGGCTTGCCCGCCGTATCCGCCCCCGCGTTCTGGGCGGCCCGCCCGGCCCGCCTGATCTGCTCGTCCGGGTGGCGCGTCGCCGCCCACCAGTCCACCGGCGCCTCACCCGGCAAGGGCACCATCGCGGCCAGCAACACCAGCAGATCCACCGGTACCCGCGCGCAGACCAGAGGCGCGGTGAACCCGGCGAACGAGTGCGCCACGAGCGTGAGCCGCCCCCGCCCCTGCCCCTGACCCCGCCCCGCAACCGCGGCGACGACGGCGTCCGCGTACTCGTCCAGGCCTGCCGCGTCGTCGTCGCACGGCAGATCCACGCTCACCACGTCACGGCCCCTGGCCCGCAGCTCCGCGGCCAGCAGATGCCAATGCCACGAGTCACACGCCGCACCTGGAATCAGCACAAAGGTCGTCATCGGCCGCATCATGCCACCGCCCTCCGACGCGCGCCCCTGCCACGACGAGGACGCCGCGGGGCTCGCTCAGATCGACTGTGTCGCTCCCCGGCAGATCTTGCACACGATGCGGCGTGCCGGGTCCGGCAGTGTGCTCTGGCCTACGCCCTGCACCCGGGTCACGGTCTGCGGTGCGGACCAGGCGTGCTGGTGGCACAGCGCGGCACCGCAGTTCCGGCAGATCGCCACCGCGGCGGCGGTTCCGGCCGGCGTGCAGTCATAGCAGTTCATGGCAGATTTCCGATCTCGTGAGGCAGGCCGAGGCGGACCCATCGGCAATGTACGTCGCGACGCATGACGGACGCGGGAAGCACCGTGCCGGGTCGGGGCGACTCACCTGGCCGCCACAAGGAAGACAGACAGCGCCCCGCACAGGGGCACTTCGGCCTGTCAGCGCGACCGTTGACTCAGACGTGGAGTTCGGGCGGGAAGCCGGTCCAGCGGAGCTCCGCGGGGAGGTGCCCCATGTCGTTGTAGAAGAGCAGGGATGCGGGCCGGCCGGGCGCGTAGCGGATGACGGTCAGCGCGGCGTTGGCGTGGTGGAGGCCCATCCAGCGCCACTCGGGCGCGTCGAGGGCGGCTCGGACGAGCCAGCCGATCAGGAAGTTGTGGGTGACGAGAAGCTCGTGACGAGGTGCGCCACCGGCAACCGGTCCGGCGAACCGGGCGAGAGCTTCCCGGGCCAGCTCCGGACCACCTTCACGCTCCTCCGCCGGGAACTGGGCCAGGCGGTGGAGCATGTCGTCGGCCGACTCCGCAGGCAGCTCGTGCCTCTGCGGCAGGTAGGGGACATAGTCCCCGGCCTGTGCCGACGGGCAGAGGGGAACGTCGTCGAGCTTGTCGCAGACCAGCCGGGCAGTCTGCTCCGCGCGCGGGAGTGGCCCGTGATGGCACACGGAGAGCGGGGTGCGCCGGAGCCGCTCACCGAGCAGTACGGCCTGACGGCGACCGCGGTCCGTCAGCTCGGTCTCATCCGGCGAGGCCTCACCGTGCCGTGCGAGGTAGAGGTAGCGCGTAGCCGTTTCCGTCACGGTTCGGGTCCTCCGTAGGCGTTCACGATCTTCGGATGCCCTGGTGGACGCCGGGGTGCGCCGTGCGGTTCCGCCGTCTCGTGACATGCGTCATAGCCCCCTTCCGCACTAACTAAGCCGGATAGTAGATGACGCGCGTGGGACATAAGAGATTTGTCCGTCTTGGCCTATGAATACCCCACGCGGGGATAAGTGACATTCGACCCGCCCCCCATCCCCGCCCGCGCAGTCAGCGCATAACGGCTCCTGACGGGGCAACAGGAATTCGCGAAAGATCGACGAATTCGACAGCACGCCCGCACCGTCATGACAAGAGGCGTCCGGCACTACTAAGCGCAGTAGTACTCAGACTTTGTTGCCTTGTCCGCACGCGGCCCGAAGAATGCGACCCGCAAGGCGTCTCCGCAGCTCAGGCGCGTGAATTGCACAGAGCCAGCCGCGCCAGGGACGCTCCGCAATTACCGATTGAGGTCACGCATGAGGAAACATCGCAGGACGCGGCGCTACCGGCAGATAACCGTCGCCGCCCTGGCCATAGGCGCTGTCGGCGTGCCCTCCGCCGCCATGGCGTGTCTGGGGCAGGAGAATGAGGCCGGCCGCCACCACGGTCATTGGCGGAATGCCGCTTTCGAGCACCGGGCATCGAAGGCGCACGAGTGGTCCAAGACGGCCACCGGGGCAGCTCAGAAGCCCGCCGCGGCTCCTGCCGCTTCGAAGACCACCAGCTCTTCGAAGACCACCAGCTCTTCGAAAACCACTGCCAAGGCTTCCGCCGCCACGGACCGCGTGGTCGAACTCGTCAACGAAGAGCGCAGCAAGGCCGGGTGCTCGAAGCTGACCGTGAATGCGAAACTGACGAAGGCCGCCCAGGACCACAGCAAGGACATGGCGGACCATCGGAATATGTCGCACACGGGCTCCGACGGCTCCTCGCCGGATGACCGGATCACCCGGGCCGGTTACCAGTGGAATTCCTACGGCGAGAACGTCGCCTACGGTTACTCCACGCCCGAGGAGGTCATGAAGGGCTGGATGTCCAGCCCCGGCCACAAGAAGAACATCCTTGACTGCTCGTTCAAGGAGATCGGCGTGGGCCACGCGCAGCCCGACGATTACTGGACGCAGGACTTCGGAACGGCCGGATAACCGGCACCAGGAAACCGGCCGCCACTTCCGCGGCCCCCTTTCCTCGGCGCCCTGTGCAGCGCACGAAGGTCCCCGACCGGAATCCCGGCCGGGGACCTCGGCGTGTGACGACGGAGAAGCAGTCGCGGAGTGTGCAGCTGATCCGTAGGGTGTGACGTTCCTTTTCCGAGAGCGTGAGGGACGTCATGGAGTCGCCATGCCACCGAAGTTGAAGCTGACGGCGATCACACTCGACTGCCCCGATCCCCAGGCACTGGCCGCCTTCTACCGGGAGGTCACCGGGCACGCACTCGCCCCGGGATCCAACGGTGAATTCGCTGGACTCGTCCGCGAGGACGGGCTCGTCATCGGCTTCCAACGGGTGGACGACTACCGGGCTCCGCGCTGGCCCGACCAGGCCGCACCACAACAGTTCCACCTCGACTTCGCGGTCGATGACCTCGACGAGGCCGAGGCCCTGCTGGTGAAGTGCGGCGCGATGAAGCCGGAGCACCAACCGGGCGGGGACAGATGGAGGGTCTTCACCGACCCGGCCGGGCACCCCTTCTGCCTGACCCGAGGCTGACCTCAAGAGCGCAGGCCGGACGCTGCCACTACCGACGACCTCTCTCCCCCACTCGCAGACAGACCTGGCTCACCAGGTCGCAGTGGAGTCCTAAGGGCTGTCCCGTAATCCCTGCCGTCGTGCGCCCGCCAGGGGTTACGGGACAGCCCTTAGAGCTGAGCGCTGGCCGAATCCGCGAGCCGGCGCCGCACCGCGCGGGCGGCCGGCAGGGCCGAGGCTATGGCGGCGATCGTCACCGCGACGGCAATGACCAGCAGCAGGATGCCCGTGGCGGGCCGCTGGGCGATGCCGGTCCCCCAGCCGCTGGTGCGGCCCTGGAGGTTGATCAGCCACTCGGAGGCGAGCAGACCCAGCGCCGTGCCGGCCAGCGCGGCGGCGAGCGTGACGAAGGCGGTGGCCGAGACGATGACCGCGGTGATCTGGCGGGGAGTGAGGCCGACGGCCTTGAGGGCGAGCAGGTCACGACTGCGCTCGCGTACGGCGGCGCCGACCGTCGTCGCCAGTTCCGCCAGCCCGATCAGGATCAGCACCGCGATCAGGCCGATGCTGACGGCACGGACCGCCGACAGCTGGTCGGCGGGGTTGGGGACCTCGCGCACTTCGAGATGGCCGGCGGACGCCTCGGTCAGCGCGTCGCGTACGGCGCCGGGATCGGCACCGTGCTTCAGGACCAGGTTGTAGAAGTCCGGGCGGGACGGGTGGGGGCCGGAGGGTGTTCCGTCGGCGGTGTCGCCGTCGCGCAGGGTGTCCAGGCTGGTGGAGATGACCCGGCCGGCGTCGGCGGTCTCGATGTTGCGGCCGACGATGTGGAGGACGTAGGGGCGGCCGGCGACGGTCATCCGGACCCAGTCGCCGACGTGTGCGTCGAGGAGTTCCAGCAGCCCCTGTCCGGCGACCGCTTCGTCGGGGCCGTGGGCGGCGCGGCCTTCCACGACGGCGAAGGGGTAGGGCTGGGCGTCCGTGCCGAGCCCCCGCAGGGTGATTGTCCCGGTTTGCCCTGGTACGAGTGCCTGTTCCTCGGCGCCGGGGTAGGCCGTCATCCGTGGCCTGGAGGCGAGGAGTTGGCGTAGCTCCCCGTCGCCGAGGGTGTCGGAACGTGCGGTGAGAGCGGCGGGCAGGCCGACGTTCCCGGGGTGGGAGGTGAAGCGGTCCAGGGTGGTCCAGGTGCCCAGCGCGATGGTGATGAGCAGCAGCGGGACGGCCAGCCGTGCCACGGCTGCCGAGGAGCGCAGCGGGCGGTGGAAGGCACCGCGCCAGCCGAGGACCAGGGCCGGTGGGACCCGCAGGCCGAGTGCCCGCCGGGTGAGGCCGGACGTCCGGCTGCCGGTGACGGTGGCGGCACGGGCGACGGGCACCGGTGGTACCCGCCCGGCACGCCAGGCGGCCAGACAGGTCGCCGAGCCGATGAAGACCACCACACCGCCGGAGATCACCAAGGGCAGCCAGGCGTGCTCGGGAAGCCGGTGCCACAGGGCCATCGCTTCGCCGATCCGGCCGGGGACCAGCGTGCCGAGCCCCTGGGTGAGCAGTGCCCCGAGGGCGACGCCCAGCAGCGCCAGACCGAGGTGCAGCGCGAGGAACATCCGGACCACCTGGCCCGGCGTGAACCCGATGGCCTTGAGGACCGAGATGTCCCGCAGATGTCCGCGGATCCGGGTGCTGATGGCGCCGCCCACCGCCAGGGCGGCGGCGAGCAGCGCGCCGAGTCCGAAGAGGCCGAGCAGCCGTCCGAGGAGTTGATTGTCGCCCTCGGCTTCGGCCTTGGCCTGCCGCCAGGTGGAGACATCGGTGATCTGATCGGCGCCGAGCCGGGTGACCGCCCGCTGGACGACGTAGTCGGTGTCCGCGGGGTCGGTGAGCTGGAGGCCTATGGTGCGGCCCCGCTGGTCGCGGCCCGCGTCGGAGGCGGCGAGGGTTTCGGGGAGCACCCAGCCGACTCCCGGGGACTCGCCCGCGCGGAAGGCGACCTCGGCGGTGTCCGCGACGCCCACCACTCGCAGATGTGCCGCGATACCGCTCAGCGCGAGGGTGTCGCCCGGCTTCGCCCACATCGCGCGGGCGACCGAGCTGTCCAGCACGATGCCCTTGGTGGCCCCCGTATCGGCGCCCGCGTCGAGCCAGCGGCCCGCCACGATCTGCGGCGTCGCCGTGGCGGGGCGCTTTGTCGCACCGCGCAGCTCCACGGTCGCCTTGGCGCCGCCGGGCTGGAGGCTCGCGGTGGTGCGGACCGTACGGAACGGTCCTGAGGTGGCCCGTACCTCGTCCAGTTCGGCGAGCGACCCGGCGGCGGTGCCGCCTTGGGTGTGGATCCATACGTGCGCGCCGGAGGACTGGGTGAAGACCCGTTGCCAGGGGTCGGTCGCATAGGCGAACAGCGCGGTGGCCAGCAACAGCGAGATGGTGATCCCGGTGGTGGCCAGCACGATGAGGACCGCGGCCGGCCGGTGTGCCCTCAGGTGCGCCTGTGTCCAGCGTGCCGCTGCTCGCACGGGTCAGCCCTTGAGCTTGAGTACGTCGGCCACACCGGCCGCGGGGCGGTTCCGGCTGCCACCGAGGTGAGCGTCGTCGGCCACCTGGCCGTCGTAGAAGCTGATCACTCGGTCCGCGGCGCTGGCCATTCTGGCGTCATGGGTGACCAGCAAGATCGTCTGGCCGCGCTGGTGGAAGCGGGCGAGCAGCCGCAGCACCTCCCTGGTGCCCTTGCTGTCGAGGCTGCCGGCGGGTTCGTCGGCGAGCAGCAGGCTGGGGGTGTTGACCAGGGCGCGGGCCAGGGCGACGCGCTGCTGTTCGCCGCCGGACAGCTCGCCCGGAGTGGAGTTCTCCTTGCCCGTCAGGCCCAGTTCGTCGAGCAGTTCCGCCCGGTCGGTGCGGGCCTGCCGGGGGGACCTGCCGGCCAGCAGTGCGGGGAGTTCGACGTTGTCGGCGACGCTGAGGTTCGAGACCAGGTTGAAGAACTGGAAGACGATGCCGATGTGGTGGCGGCGCAGCTCCGCCCAGCGTGCCTCGCTGTAGCCGTCGACCTGGCGGCCGTCGAGCCAGAGCGCGCCGCTGTCGGGCCGGTCGAGGCCGCCGAGGAGATGCAGCAGAGTGGATTTGCCGGCTCCCGAGGGCCCGGTGACGGCGACGAACTCACCGCGTTCGATGGACAGGTCGACGCCCCGCACCGCGGGCACGGGGGCGGCGCCTTCCGGCCGGTGGGTCTTGACCAGGCCGGCTGCCCGGACTATCGGGCCGGACGGCTCGTCCCGGTTCATTCCAACTCCTCTTGACAGCGCTCCAGCCAGTCGAGATCCGCCTGTAGATGCAGCATCGCGCCCTCTATCAGCAGTTGCGCGACCCGGTTGTCCCGGTCCTCGCCCGCCGCGAGTTTCGACAGGTCACGCATGGTGTTGAGGTAGTGGCGGCGCTGCTTGTTGATCAGGGTGATCTGGTCTGCGGTCCCGGTGTGGGGGGCCAGGGCGAGCTTCATGAAGAATTCGTCCCGTACCCGTGGTTCGGCGGTGGATTCCTCGAACCAGACGTCCACCGTCTCGCGTCCCGCCTCGGTGATCCGGTAGATGCGCTTGTTCGGGCGGTCCGACTGTTCGACGTCCTCTCCCGCGATCAGGCCCGACTTCTCCAGCCTGCTCAGGGTGACGTAGATCTGGCCGACGTTCGGCTGAGGGTATGCCGCGCCCAGGAGGTTCTCAAGGGCCTGTTTGAGTTCGTAGCCGTGTGCGGGGCCGCTGACCAACAGCGCCAGGAGTGGCAGCCGCACGCTCTCCCTCTCCCTCCCCGCCCTAGTTGACCGTCATCTGGACGCATCCGACTGTGAGCCGGGTCGCCGTCGCATCTTCCTGCTGCATCTAGTATCCCGCATGGCTAACAGGTATACATGGGGCGGGCTGTCGGTCCAGTGTCCCGTCGACGCCTGGTACGAGGAGGAGCCCATGCGGTGGAAGCGTGCCGCGGGAAGGGCTCTGCTGGTCTGCTCCTTGCTGTTCGCGGGCCAGGCCGGTGCGCGGGCCGGGGAGCCGGACGGCGGTCCGGACGGACGCGGCCCGGTCACGCTGGTGACGGGCGGCGACCTCACGGGCTATCTGCGGGGTGTCCTCGACGGCTGGAACGACCGGCACCCACGCGAGAAAGTGACGCTGGTCGAGCTGCCGGACGCGGCCGACGAGGTCCGCGCCCAGATGGTCACGGAGCTGCGCTCCCACAGCGACCGCTTCGATGTGCTGAACATCGACGTGGCATGGACGTCGGAGTTCGCGGCCGCGGGCTGGATCAAGCCCGTGAACAGCGCGCAGTTCCCGCTGAAGCACTTCCTTCCTCCCGTCGTGGACACCGCCACCTTCCGGGGGCGCCTCTACGCGGTCCCGTACGTCACCAACGCCGGGCTGCTCTACTACCGCAAGGACGTGCTCGCCCGTGAAGGTGCGCGGCCGCCCCGCACCTGGGCCGAACTGGAGCGGCTGGCGAAGACGGTTGCGCCCAAGTACGGGATGGACGGTTACGCGGGCCAGTTCCTGCCGTACGAGGGGCTGACCGCCAATGTCGGCGAGGCCGTCCAGTCGGCGGGCGGCTCGGTGCTCGCCGGCGAGGGCGCGCGCGTGACGGTGGACTCCCCCGCGGCCCGCCGTGGCCTGTCCTTCCTGCTCGACGGGGTGCGCGAGGGCTGGATCCCGCAGCGGGCGCTGACCTACAAGGAAGAGGAATCCCGCAAGGCCTTCCAGGACGGCCGGCTGCTGTTCCTGCGGAACTGGCCGTATGCCTACGCGCTGGCCAACGCCCGGTCGTCGAAGGTGGCGGGAAAGTTCGGCGCGGTGCCGCTGCCGGGTCCTGACGGGCCGGGCTCCAGCGCGCTGGGCGGCTCCAATCTTGCGGTCAACGCGCAGTCGCGGCACCAGAAGACGGCCACCGAGCTGATCTCCTATCTGACGACCGAGTCGGTACAGCGCCGGGTGCTCACCGAGGGCGCACTGCCACCGGTGTGGGCCGACCTGTACTCGGATCCGGAACTGGTGCGTCGCTTCCCGTACCTGCCGACGCTCAAGCGGGGCGTCCTGGCGGCCAAGCCGCGCCTCAAGAGCCCGCATTACGACCAGGTGAGCCTGGCGGTTCAGGCGGTCATGCATGACGCGCTGCTCCATCGCCGGAGCACGGATGCCACCGTCGCGCGGCTGACGAGGGAGTTGCGGGCCATCGTCGGCCGCGGCTGACTCCTCACGGCCGTCAGCAGTTCCACCTCCACCTGCCCTAGTTACTTGTTAGGTACAGGCTGGCCACCCAATCTCCCACAAATCCGGGCATCTCACAGCGAGTTTTGACCATTTCGTTGACACTCAAACGACACTCCTACTTAACATGCATGCATAACAGCGATTGCAGCCGCACGGCATGCCCATGCAAGAACGGGATCACGGCAGATGCTCATAGCCACGGCAGGGAACGGCTCCTCCGCCGACTCCGCGCCCTCCCCCTCCCCCACCGGTCCGGCCTCCGCGCTCTCACCGGCCGCCACCGGGACCCCGTCCCAGGACTCGGCACAGCGCTGGTGGCGCGACGCGGTGATCTACCAGGTCTACGTCCGCAGCTTCCTCGACAGCACCGGCGACGGCATCGGCGATCTGGCCGGCGTCCGCACCGGGTTGCCCTACCTCAAGAAGCTCGGGGTGGACGGCATCTGGCTCAGCCCCTTCTACCCCTCCCCCCAGCACGACCACGGCTACGACGTGGCGGACTACCGCGATGTGGACCCCGTATACGGCGACCTCGCCGAGTTCGACCTCCTGGTGGCCGACGCCCACCGGCTGGGTCTGAAGGTGCTCCTGGACATCGTCCCCAACCACTGCTCCAGCGAGCACCCGTGGTTCCGGGCCGCGCTGGCGGACGTTCCGGGCAGCCCGGCACGGTCGCTGTTCCACTTCGCCGACGGGCGCGGGGAGGCCGGTGAACTGCCGCCCAACAACTGGCGGGCGATGTTCGGCGGTCCCGCCTGGTCCCGGATCACGGAGGAGGACGGCACGGAGGGCCAGTGGTACCTCCACATGTTCACGCCCGAGCAGCCCGACCTGAACTGGCGCAACCCCGCCGTGGCCGCCGACTTCGACCAGGTGCTGCGCTTCTGGCTGGACCGCGGTGTCGACGGCTTCCGCATCGACGTGGCCGCCGGGCTGTTCAAGCACCCCGAGCTCCCCGACTCCCCCGACCCGGCGGCCGACGAGCGGACCCGCGACTCGGTCAATCCGCTGGCCTGGAACCAGCCCGAGGTGCACCAGGTGTGGCGCGACTGGCGTGCGCTGTGCGAGGAGTACACGGCGCGCGACGGCCATGACCGGCTGCTGGTCGGCGAGGTCTCCGTACGGACACCGAGCGAGCAGGCCGCGTACGTCCGCTCGGACGAGCTGCACCAGGCGTTCTTCTTCCACCTGCTGACCGCGCTCTGGGACGTCGACACCTTCCGCCGGGTCATCTCCGAGGCGCTGACCGACATCGCGGGCACCGGCTCCACGGTCACCTGGGTGCTCAACAACCACGACCAGGTCCGCACCGTCACCCGGTACGCGACCGAACCGGGCGGCAGGGCCGGGAGCACCGCCCTGGACGCGGCCCCAGCGGCAGCCGGGGAAGAGTCCGAGGGAGGGCTGGGCCCGGCACGCGCCCGCGCGGCCGCCCTGCTGATGCTGGCGCTGCCCGGCGCCGCGTACATCTACCAGGGCGAGGAACTGGGCCTGCCGGAGGTCGTCGACCTGCCCGACGAGGTCCTCACCGACCCGATCTACCACCGCACGGGCAGCCGGGAGCACATCCGCGACGGCTGCCGGGTGCCACTGCCCTGGTCCGGGCACGCCTCCCCGTTCGGCTTCACGTCCGGTACCGACGCGGCGCGGCCCTGGCTGCCGCAGCCCGCGTGGTTCGCCGATCACGCCACGGACCGGGCGCTGGCCGACACCCGGTCGTTCTGGCACCTGTACCGCGAAGGGCTGGCGCTGCGCCGCAGTCTTCCGCAGCTCGGCGAAGGCACCCTGCGCTGGCTGGAGTCGCCGCCCCAGGTCCTGGCGTTCGTCCGTGGCGACGGCCTGGTCTGCGCCGTCAACTTCGGCACCGAACCGGTGCCGGCCCCCGTACCCGGCACCCCGCTGCTGGCGAGCGGTGACTGCCCCGCAGGAACGCTCCCGGGCTCCACCGCCGCCTGGTGGATGCATGCTCCCGCCCCCCGATAGCCCCACCTCTCCACAGCCCCCTCCCCGTCAGTCCTCCGAAGGGAATCCACGATGAGACGACTCGCAGTACGACACACCCGAGCCGCCGTGTCCGGCGCCGCCGTGCTCGGCCTGGCGCTCTGCGCCACCGCATGCGGCGGCAATGTGTCCGCCGGAGGCAAGAAGCAGGAACTCAACGGCCAGACCGTGAGCGTGGCGGGCGTCTGGACCGGCGTGGAACAGCAGAATTTCAAGAAGGTCCTGGACGCGTTCTCCGAGAAGACCGGCGCGAAGGTCACCTTCTCCTCCACCGGCGACAACGTCTCGACGGTCATCGGCAGCCAGGTCGAGGGCGGCAACGCCCCCGATGTCGTGATGGTCCCCCAGGTCGGTGTGCTCCAGCAGTTCGCCAAGAAGGGCTGGCTCGCGCCCCTGTCGGCGGAGGTCGGTGCCGAGGCCGGGAAGAACTTCGCGCAGGTGTGGAAGGACTACGGCACGGTCGACAAGACCTACTACGGCCTGTACTTCAAGGCCTCGCACAAGTCGACGGTCTGGTACAGCCCGGAGGCGTTCACCCAGGCCGGGGTCACGCCCGCGAAGACGTACCAGGAGCTGCTGACCTCGGGCCGTACGCTGTCCGACTCCGGTGTGCCGGCGTTCTCCGTCGCGGGCGAGGCCGGCTGGCCGCTGACCGACTGGTTCGAGAACGTCTACCTCTCCCAGGCCGGTCAGGAGAAGTACGACAAGCTCGCCGCCCACAAGATCCCGTGGACGGACCCCAGCGTGGTCAAGGCGCTCACCGCGCTCGGCAAGCTGTTCAGCGACAAGAGCCTGGTGGCGGGCGGCGGTTCGGGCGCCCTGCGCACCGACTTCCCCGAGTCCGTCCAGCAGGTCTTCGGTCCGGAACCGAAGGCGGCCATGGTCTACGAGGGTGACTTCGTCAGCGCGCTGGTCACCGATGAGCTCCACAAGGAGGTCGGCAAGGACGCCAAGTTCTTCCCCTTCCCTGCGGTCGACGGCGGCAAGGCGCCGGTGGTCAGCGGCGGCGACGCCGCGGTGGTGCTCAAGGCCGGGAAGAACAAGAAGGCCGCGATGGAGCTGGTGAAGTACCTGGCCACTCCCGAGGCGTCCGGCGTCTGGGCCAAGGCGGGCGGCTACATCTCGCCCAACAAGAAGGTGCCCGCCGACGCGTACCACGACGAGGTCGCCCGCAAGGCCGCCACGTCGCTGACCGACGCCGGGAACTCCGTGCGCTTCGACATGTCCGACCAGGCCCCCGCGGCGTTCGGCGGCACCCAGGGAGCCGGCGAGTGGAAGCTGCTCCAGGACTTCCTGCGCGACCCCTCGGACCCCAAGGGCACGGCCCGCAAGCTCGAGGCCGCCGCCGCCAAGGCATACGGAAAGTAAGGACCAAGGGCCCGATCCATGCCTGTCACCACTCCCGCGGTGCCGCCCGCCACGTCGCGCGGCACCGCGTCCCTCCCCCCGGGCGGCACACCCGGCAGGGCACCCGACCCCGTGCGCCGCGCCGCCCGGCGCCGTCGCCGGATCGCCGTGGCCTTCCTGTTTCCCGCGCTGTTGCTGCTGGGTGCCCTGGTCGCGTACCCCATCGTGTTCTCGGTCGTCCGCAGCCTGTACGACGCCTCGGGCGACACCTTCGTCGGCGCCGACAACTACACCGCGATGTTCCAGGACCCCGCCACGCTCCGGGCCATCCGCAACAGCGCGATCTGGGTCGTCTTCGCCCCCGCCCTGCTGACCGGACTCGGCCTGGTCCTCGCCGTCCTGACCGAGAAGATCCGCTGGAAGACGGCGTTCAAGCTGCTGATGTTCATGCCGATGGCGATCTCCTTCCTCGCCGCCGGCATCATCTTCCGCCTCGCCTACGAGCAGGATCCGCAGCGCGGTGTGCTCAACGCGATCACCGTGGGCATCCACGACAAGGTCCAGGGCGAGTCCGTCTCCTTCCCCACCGCCAAGACGCGCATCGGCGACAAGCGTCTGGTCAAGGGGAACGACGGCTCCTACCGCACCGCCCGTAGCGCCGGCCCGGGAAACACCGTCAACCTCGGACTGGTCGGCGTCGCGCCCAAGGACATGCCCCCGCAGGCACGGCCGGCCGCCCCGGCGGCCAAGTCCCCGGCCGGAGACGGGGAACTGCGCGGTGTGGTCTACCTCGACTTCACCCCCCGTGGCGGCGGCACACCCGGCACGGTGGACCGCGACGAGCGCGGACTGCCACAGCTCTCCGTCGAGGCGGTCGACTCGCACGGCAAGGTGGTGGCCACGACCACCACCGCCTCGGACGGCTCCTACCGCCTGCCCCGTCTGGCCCCCGGGTCCTACCAAGTCCAGCTCCCCGCCAAGGATTTCGCCGCCCCCTACGAGGGCATCTCCTGGCTCGGCCCGGCTCTCATCACCCCCGCCATCATCGGCGCCTATATGTGGATCTGGACCGGCTTCGCGCTCGTCCTCATCGGCGCGGGACTCTCCTCGATGCCGCGCGATGTGCTGGAGGCCGCCCGGATGGACGGCGCCAACGAATGGCAGGTCTTCCGCCGGATCACCGTTCCGCTGCTCGGCCCCGTCCTGGGCGTGGTGTTCGTGACGATGGTGATCAATGTGATGAAGGTCTTCGACCTCGTCTACATCATCGCCCCCGGTCCCGTGCAGCAGGACGCCAATGTCCTGGCCCTGCAAATGTGGCTGGTCTCCTTCGGCGGCGGTAACAACCAGGGCCTCGGCAGCGCCCTCGGTGTCCTGCTGCTGCTCCTGGTGGTCCCGGCCATGGCCCTCAACATCCGACGTTTCCGCAGGAGCCAGTCATGACCACCGCCCCCGGAACCGCCGCACCCCGCAGGCGGGCGACGGCGCGGCCGGTGAAGCGTCTCAGCCGCGGCGCGATCCAGCTGTTCCTGCTCCTCGTCGGCCTGGTCTGGGTCACGCCCGCCGCCGGACTCTTCGTCTCCTCGCTGCGTACGGAGGAGAAGAACGCCGGCAGCGGCTGGTGGACCGCGCTCACCGCCCCCGGTCAGCTGTCCCTGGACAACTACACGGCGCTGCTGAAGGAATCAGGCATCGTCCAGGCCTTCTTCAACACCGTGCTGATCTCGGTGCCCACCACCCTCCTCGTGGTCGTGATCGCCGCACTGGCCGGTTACGCCTTCGCCTGGATGGATTTCCCCGGCCGGGACTGGATCTTCCTGGTCGTGGTCGCCATGCTGGTGGTGCCGGTCCAGATCGGACTGCTGCCGGTGGCCCAGATGTTCGGTGCGCTCGGCCTGTTCGGCTCGATCCCCGGCGTGGTCCTCTTCCACACCGCCTACGGGCTTCCGTTCGCCATCTTCCTGCTGCGCAACTACTTCGCGGAGATCCCCAAGGAGATGCTGGAGGCCGCGCGCATGGACGGCGGCGGCGAGTGGCGGATCTTCTCCCAACTGGTCCTGCCGCTGGGCCGCCCCGCCATCGCCAGCCTGGCCATCTTCCAGTTCCTGTGGGTCTGGAACGACATGCTGGTCGCCCTCCTCTTCGCCGACAACACGTCACAGCCGCTGACGGTGGCCCTCCAGTCGCAGATGAGGCAGTTCGGCAGCAACATCGGTGTACTGGCGCCCGGCGCGTTCCTGTCCCTGATCGTGCCGCTGATCGTGTTCTTCGCCTTCCAACGGCATTTCGTGCAGGGAATCATGGCGGGATCGGTCAAGTAGCAACCCCACCGCTGCCGGTGCGATCACCGGGCCCGCCCACGGCGCCATCACGGCGCGGGCGGGCCCGCCTCGCTCTTCGCCCGGCACGCTCTTCGCCCGGCACGCTCTTCGCCCGGCGCGTTATTCGATCGTCCCCTCGGCCTGCGCGGGCTAAGGGCTGTCCCGTAATGCCTGGTGGATCAGCGCACGGCGTCAGATGCGGTGCATCGCAAGGCGGAGGGACGTCCGGATACTGGGCGTATCCGGATGTTCCGACAACGCGGCGAGGTGCCGTAGCTGTCGTCGTGCGCCCGCCAGGGATTACGGGACAGCCCTTAGATTGGCGGGATGTCCGAACTGCGAACCGAGCGTCTGCTGCTGCGCGGCTGGCGGGCGTCCGACCTTGCCCCCTGGGCGGCGATGAATGCCGATCCCGAGGTCCGGGCGCACTTCCCCGAGGTGCTCACCCGCGAGCAGAGCGAGGCGTCCGTCGCCCGCTTCCAGGCGGCTCTCGAGGCGCGCGGCTGGGGGTGGTGGGCGGTCGAGGTGCGTGCCACCGGAGAATTCATCGGACTCACCGGGCTGGATCCCGTGGAGGAGGCCATGCCGTTCACCGGAGTGGAGGCCGGCTGGCGCCTGGCCCGTCCCGCCTGGGGGCACGGCTACGCCACCGAGGCCGCCGAGGCCGCATTGGCCTACGGCTTCACCACCCTCGCCCTGCCGGAAATCCTCGCGCTGACGACCACCACGAACCTCCGCTCGCAGGCCGTGATGCGCCGCATCGGTATGACCCGCAACCCCGCCGACGACTTCGACGACCCCGGCGTGCCCGACGGCCCGCTGCGCCGGAGTGTGATCTACCGGATCTCCGCCGAGAAGCAGCGGACCAAGCGGCACGCGTGAAGCCGGCCGGCGGCGGTGCGGTGCGGTCGGCTGCGCGCAGAAGCCGGGTTTGCTCTTGACGCTGCGTCAACTTCTAGCATCGGGGCCATGTCGATCACCGTTCTTGACACCTGCTCCGCCATGAGGCGGATCCTGCTGGCCCCGGTCGCGGACCGCGTTGACCTGCTGCGTTCGATGCTGGAGCCCACCAAGGGCATGTACCGCTACTACCCCGGCGAGATCGACCTGGTGGCCCTGCACCTCGAAGCATCCGGGTTCCCCATCGACCGCGACGAGAAACGTTGCCTCGACGCGCTCGAAACCCTGGCGGCGGCCGGAGCCTGGGAGCGGATGCAACGCGCCCTCGACGACGCTCTCGCCGTACTGCTGGAAGCGACGCCGGGGCTGGCGACCCCGGACATCACCGTGCAGTTCGTGCTCGGCGATCCGGGTGACGAGCACTTCATGGGTCCCTGCCGAGGAGTGACCGGGTTCGGCGGCATCTCGGGCCACATCGTGATCACGCTCTGGCCCTTCCCCGAGAACGTGGAGCGGCTGGAGGCCACCGCCGTGCACGAACTCCACCACAACCTGCGGTTCGGCCCGGGCGGGGTGGTGTGGGACCCGATGACCGTCACGGTCGGCGACCACCTCGTCTCCGAGGGCCTGGCCGACGCCTTCGCCCGACAGCTCTACGGCAACGAGCTCGGCCCCACCCGTATCGGTGTACCGCACCTGCACGACGACGAGATCTTCGGCAAGGTGCTCACCGGGCTCGACGTGACAGGCATGCAGAACTTCACTGCCTGGGTGCACGGCGACCCCGGCGCCGAGCACTTGGGCGTCACCCCGGTGGGACTGCCGATGGGCGCCGGGTACGCCGCGGGCAACAGGCTGGTCGACACCTACCTGGCGGCGACCGGGCAGACGGCGGCGCAGGCCCTGCACGCCGACAGCTCGGAGATCATCGCCGCCACAGTCCGCCGCGGGTAACACTGGAACGATCGAGTGGACGATCCAGGGTCTCCCGGCTCCAGCGGATCCTGCTCATGCGCCGGCTCGGCATGGGCTTGCCGGCCATCGCCGAGGTCCTGGCCGGCGCGTGAAGGCCGACCCGAGCCGGAGAGACCGTCACTCTGCTCCCCTCACCCCGGGCGCCGCATGTGCCCATTCCATGCGGCGCCCGGGCAGTGCACGGTCACCGCCCGGAGAGGGCGGCGGCCGGTGTGGGCAGTGTCTCCAGTCCGGCCGGCAGGGGCGCGGTGTGTATGACACCCAGTCGTTGCGTGGCCCGGGTGAGTGCGACGTACAGGTCGCTGGCTCCGAGTTCCGCCGGTTCCACCACGATCACCGTGTCGAATTCCAGGCCCTTGGCCTGCCGGGGGTCGATCAGCACCACGGCGCTGGTCAGATCCGGGGAGGCGCCGGCGGAGGCGGCCGGGAGGGCAGCGGCGAGGGCCTCGTGGTGGGAACGCGGGGCGATCACCGCGAGGCGGCCTTCCTCGTCGGTCTCCCGCGCGACGGCCTCGGCGACCGCGCCGGCGAGGTCGTCGGTGCGGTACGCCCAGGGGCGGACGTCGGTGGAGCGGATGGAGCGCGGCGGTTCGAAGGCCGGGTCCGTGGACCGGGGCACCTGCGCCGCCACCTCCATGATCTCGGCCGGGGTCCGGTAGTTGACGCCGAGCCTGACGTGCTGCCAGCGGTCTTCGACGTACGGCGCGAGGATGCTCTCCCACGAGCCGCAGCCACCCGGCTCGGCGGTCTGCGCCGGGTCGCCGACCAGGGTCATGGAGCGGGTGGGACAGCGGCGCATCAGCAAACGCCACATCATCACGGACAGCTCTTGCGCCTCGTCCACGATGATGTGGCCGAACGCCCAGGTCCGGTCGGCCGCGGCGCGTTCGGCGGCGGTGCGGTGGTCGGCCTCCTCGTGCCGGTCGGCGAGCCGTTCCGCGTCCAGCAGGTCGTGCGCGGCCAGCACCTCAGAATCGTCGTCGTCACGGTCCTCGAACTCCTGGGTACGGGAGCCGTAGGAGAGTTCGAGCACGCCCTGGGCGTACTGGATCTGCTCCTGGCGTTCCGCCTCGGCGGCGGCGCGGGCCGCCGAGTCGTCCTCGCCGAGGAGTTCGGCGGCCTCGTCCAGCAGGGGAATGTCGGCGGGGGTCCAGTCGCCGTCCGCCCGGCGGATCGCCTCCGCGTCGGCCTCCGGGAGGTGGGCGGGCGCGGCGAGGAAGTCCGCGACCAGCCGCTGCGGTGTCAGGAGGGGCCACAACTCCTCGATGGCACGGTGCACTTCGGGGCTGAGGGCGATCGCCTTGCCGAGCTGGGCGAGGTCGTCGGGGCCGAGGAAGTTCGGCCCGCCGAAGGGGTCCGCGCCGAGCCGGTCGGCCAGTTGCCCGGTGAGTGCGTCGATGATGCGGAACGCGAAGTGGGGGCGGGCGAGGTTGTGCGGCAGCTTGGTCTCGCGGGCCAGGCGCCTTGCCTCGTGCGTCATGTCCGCGTCCAGCCGCAGTTCGCCGTCCTCGTGGTCGATCTCGATCACGGGGTCGGGCAGGGTCTGCCGGTCCTGTACGAAGCGCGCCAGGGCGTCCGCCATCGCCGCGCCGCCCTTGACCGTGGCGGCTTCGGCGGTGTCGGTTCCGGTCGCGGTCACGCCCGGGAAGAGCTCGGCGGGTGTGGCGAGCAGGACGCCCGTCTCGCCGAGCGAGGGCAGCACTTCCTCGATGTAGCCGAGGAATGCGGGGTTGGGCCCGACGATCAGCACGGCGCGGCGGGCCAGCAGTTCGCGGTGCGCATAGAGCAGGTAGGCGGCGCGGTGCAGCGCGACAACGGTCTTGCCGGTGCCGGGGCCGCCCTCCACGACGAGGACGCCGCGGTGCGGGGCGCGGATGATCCCGTCCTGCTCCGCCTGGATGGTCTGCACGATGTCGTGCATCCGTCCGGTGCGCGCCGCGTCCAGCGCGGCCAGCAGCACGGCGTCCGCGTCGGCGCCCTCGTGCCCGGTGCGCAGGGTGTCGGCGAGGTCGAGGATCTCGTCGTGGAGGGCGGTGACCCGCCGGCCCTCGGACGTGATGTGCCGCCTACGTCGCAGCCCCATCGGGGTGTGTCCGGTGGCGAGGTAGAACGGGCGGGCGACCTCGGCCCGCCAGTCGATGACCAGCGGGGTCCGGTCCGCGTCGTCGCGCCGGATGCCGATGCGGCCGATGTGGTGATCGCGGCCGTCCCGGAAGGCCAGCCGTCCGAAGCACAGGCCGTTCTCGCCGGCATCGAAGGCGGCCAGCAGGCCCGAGTGCTCGGCCACCAGCACATCGCGCTCCAGTCGCGCCTGGGCGTTGGTCCCGCCCAGCGGCAGGGCTTCGTCGACCGCCCTTTCGGCGCCGACCCGCAGTTCGGCGAGGCGTTCATAGAGCAGATCAATGAATTCCTGCTCGTCCTGCCATTCCTCGTTTGACAATTCGACTCCGCTCGGATAAAGTTCGGAATGAAGTTGGGCTTGCTTCCCGCATTCATGAAGACACAGAAGCCCTCAATATACACAGAGAAATACCCCGGCCGTCAATTCGGTCCGGGGTATTTCTCTGTGTACTGCGCGAGCTTTACGCGAGAGCCCGCCCGGTCACCTCACACCTTCCGTCGGAGCGACCGGGCAGACCTCGGCAACGCGTCCGGTCAGCCCTTGTGGGCGACGTCCACGATCAGCTGGTCACCGGACTGGTGCACCCGGAACGGCAGCTTGGTGCGCACGCCCAGGCCGACCTGGGTCTGCCCCTCGAAGCTCGCTCCGAACTTGGTGTCCTTGAACGTCTTGTATCCGGTGATGTTCACCCCCGGCAGCGCCTTGCCGACGGTCCCGGCATAGGTCTGCTTGCCGGTCGCCGGGTCGTGGCTGGGTGCGGAGACAAATATCTGAAGTATGGCGCCACCCTTGACGGGTATCCGGTCGCCCGAGCCGTCCTGGTGGAACGCGTCGACGTAACCGACGTGGTAGCCGACCTTGCCGGTGGCGCCGCTGACGTCGAAGACCATCCGGTCGTAACACGTGCTGTGGCTGGTCTTGATGTTCTTCAACGGCTTGATGTTCGCGTCCGTCGCCGACTTGCTGCCGCTGCCCCAGGCAGTCGAGCAGGCCGTGGTGGCCTTGCCCGCCGGGCCGGTCGCGGCTCCGGCCACCCCGGCCGTGGCCGCCACCCCGGCGCCCGCCAGCACGCACGCCGCGGCCATTGTCGCCAACCGTCGCATGAATTACCTCCAGAGAGCTGAAAACAGTGCGTGCGGTAGGACGGCCGGGGTTGCGGAGGCGTTGTCCGTCCGTCGACTTTCGGCCGATGGCGGGGCCAAGTTGTCGCGAAATCGAAGTTGTTGATCAGTCGGAGCCTTCCGGACGGGGCCCCTCACCGCCACGCTCGGTTCGCCCGATGCCCCCAGTGTCCTTCCGGTCGGCCAGGCGGCGCACCCGCAGGGCGACGTCCTTCCAGACGGGTTCCGGGAGGTCATGGCCGACCCCCGGCAGCGAGACGAACTGCGCACCGGGGATGCGGGCGGCGACGGCGCGGCCCGCGGCCGGTTTGACGAGGGGATCGTCCGCGCCGTGCAGGACCAGTGTCGGCACCTTGATCCGGCTGATGGCGGGACCGTGCCATTGGGCGCCGATCTGACGGCTCTGGCCGTGCCGGTCGTGGCTCCCCGCATCGGCGAGACCGGTGATCATGTCCCTGGTGGCCTGCTCGTCGAGCGGATGGGCGGGTGAGTGCAGGAGGCGGACGAGGGCGAGCCCGGCCTCGATGTTGCCTTCGGGAGTGGCGGGGAAGCGCATCCGGGCGAGCTTGCCGAGCGTCCCCAGCCGGATGTAGCGCAGGGTGCCCAGGCCCGCGACGTCACCGGGAACGGCCGACACCGATGTCAGGGTCCGTACCCGCCGGGGATGACGCAGTGCGATGCGCTGCGCGACCGCGCCCCCGAGCGACTGGCCGAACAGATGGGCCGAGTCCCAACCCAGCGCATCCAGCACGGCGATGGCGTCGTCGGCCATGTCCTCGGCGGTGTAGGACTCGCCGCGTTTGCGGAAGAGCGCGGTGAGGGGGTTGCCGGTCGCGGTCGGCGGCAGGTGGGTCGACTCTCCCCCGTCGCGCTGGTCGTATCGGGCCACCGCGAAGCCCTGCGCGGCCAGCGCCTCGGCGAGGCCGCCGGGCCACCAGAGCCGGGAGACGCCGAGTCCGGTCACCAACAGCAGTGGTTCACCGCCCTGTTGTTCCGTCAACCGGTCGTGGGCCAGCTCGATGTCGCCGTTGCGAGCCCAGCGGACGGGAGTCCAGGTGGTCATGACGCCCCCTCAATACTGCGATCGGTGTTCGCAGTTATTAGCATAGCCGCCGGATGACGGAGAGGCGTAGGTGAGGGCAGTGGCCGAGGAACCCGGGACGGTGTGGGAGCGCCCCGAGCGGGGAGCGCGAGGGCCCGCGCCCGAGCGCAGCCGCGGGCAGATCACTCGCGCCGCGATCCGCCTGGCCGATGCGGACGGGCTGACGGCCGTGTCCGTACGGCAGGTGGCCAAGGAGCTGGGCACCGGCCCGGCGTCCCTCTACCGGTATGTCGCCGGCCGGGACGATCTGGTGGATCTCATGGTGGACGCCGCGACCGGCGGGATCGACCTCACCGTGGCCCTGACCGGGGATCCGGTGACGGACCTGGTGGCGTTGGCCGCCCGTACCCAGCAGGTCCATCTCCGGCATCCCTGGCTGCTGGAGGTGACGCCGGAGGCGATGCGGGTGGGCCCGTGCGGCCTGGACTACCTCGAATACGCCCTCGGCGCCCTGGCTCCGCTACGGATGACGGGCCAGGCCAAACTGGAGGCCGTCGGCGTGCTGAGCGCGCTGGTCGCGATGCTCTCCCGTGCGGCGCTGCACAGCCGCCGGGCACCCACTGCCCGTCAGGCGGCGCAGGCCGCCTACCTCACGACGGCGGCCCGGCGGGGTGCACATCCGCTGCTCGCGGAGGCACTGGCCGGGCAGGCGGCGGCCGACCCGGCGCGGGATGCCCGGGCCCTGTTGGAGCGGGTGGTCCGCCGGGTGCTGGCGGGCCTGCTCGCCCCCGATACGGGGGCGCCGTCGCCGCTGCCGGAGTGAGCCTCGGGGCACGCCCGACGCACTCCCGGCGGGAGGCGCCGCGGCGAGCCGTCAGGCGTCGACCACCTCGACGCTCACGCCCCTGCGGCCCAGTTCGGCCAGCTCCTCGGCCGGCACGCCCCGGTCGGTGACGACCCGGTCGTAGCGGGCGATGTCGCTGTAGGCGTGCGTGGCGGTCTTGCCGAACTTGGTGTGGTCCACCAGCAGCAGCGACCGCTGGGCACAGTCCAGCACGGCTTCCTTGATCTCGGCGTAATCGCGGATCGGGTGGAAGAGCCGGCCGCTGAGGACGGACACCGCCGACATCACCGCGAGGTCGGCGTGGATACGGCCGAGGGCGCGCAGCACGTCGGGGCCGACACAGGAGCCGAACTCACCCCGGTAGCGGCCGCCGAGGAGAGTGACATCGGCCCCCGGTGTCTCGTCGAACAGCCGGGCCACACCGAGGGAGTTGGTGACCACGGTGACCGCTTCGGTCCGCGCGATGCGGGCCGCGAGGGGGAAGACCGTGGTCGAGTCGTCCAGCACGACGGTGCCGCCGGGCCGGATCTCGTCGGCGACGGCGGCACACAGCGCCTCCTTCACCGCGCGGTTCACACCGATCCGGAAGCGGGTGGCGGTCTCCATGGTGAGGGACGGGAACGGCGCGGCCCGGCCGCGTTCCTTGCGCAGCAGCCGGCGTTCGGCGAGCTGGTCCAGGTCGCGGTGCATGGTCGCGAGGCTGACCCCGAAGCGTCTGGCGAGGTCGTCGATGCGCACTTCTCCGTGCTCGACGACATGAGCCAGTACGTCCTGCCGTCGCCGGTCGACCTCGGCCAGCGACGACCGTGTGGAAGCCATCGGGGCCGCCCCTTTCCGGTCGGACAGCGGCGGCGCGCCTACCGCTGCGGATAGATGACGGCCTTCACGGCAGTCACGTCGTGGGTGGCAACGGTCAGTGCGCTCTCAGCCTCGGCAAGACCGTAACCGTGCGAGACCAGGGAGTCGAGCCGGACCGCTCCCGCCTCCACCAGGGCCGTCGCGGCGGGCCAGGTGTGGGCGTAGCGGAAGGTACCGGTGACTTCCAGCTCGTAGTTCTGCACCCGGCTCACGGGCAGGGGCACCTCGGCGCCGCCCATGCCGATGAGCACCACCCGGCCGGCCCGGCCCACGGTACGGATCGCCTCGCCGCTCACCGCGGGAACGCCGGAGCACTCCAGCAGGACGGTGGGCGTGTAGTCCGCCGCGGACAGCGGGGTGCGGGAGACATCGACGGCGGTGGCGCCGGTGGCCCGGGCGAGTTCGAGGCGGTGCGGGACGACGTCGGTGACCAGCACCTCCCGCGCGCCGTAGGCCCGTGCGGTCTGGGCGGCGACCAGGCCGATGGGCCCGGCGCCGGTGATCAGAACGCGGTCTCCGGGGGCGACGCGGGCCTTGCGGCAGGCCCAGACGGCCACGGACAGCGGTTCCAGCAGCGCGGCCTCCTCGACGGTGAGGGAATCGGGGACCTCGTGGGCGAAGTCCTGGTGCACGGCCAGGTATTCGCAGAAGGCGCCGTCGACCGGCGGCGTGGCGAGGAAGCGCATGTCCGGGCACAGGTTGTAGCGGCCCGGACGGCATTCACCGCAGCTGCCGCAGGGTGTGCCGGGTTCGATGGAGACGCGCTTGCCCATCCGGCGGGCGTCGGCCCCCGGCCCGCAGGCGACCACCGTGCCGGCCGCCTCGTGTCCCAGCACGAGCGGCTCCCGTACGACGAAGTCGCCGATGCGTCCGTGCCGGTAGTAGTGCACATCCGAGCCGCAGGTCCCGACCGCCTCGACACGGACCAGGACCTCTCCCGGGCCGGGGGCGGGCACGGGGCGTTCTTCGATGCTCAGCTGCCCGGGTCCGTGCAGTACGGCGGCACGCATGGTGGCGGGAATCCCGGATGTGACGGTCATGGCGGGCTCACGGCTCCCTCGGGGGCGGGGATGGGGCGGGGCGTGGCGCGATCCGGCTCCGGACCGGCGCGCCCTTGGGTTTCAGCACGGTACCGCCTCTTTTTTTATCAGAGGAGTCTTGACTTCGCACAAAATGCGAGAAGACTTTGCGCGGACTCACCGCCAGCCGACGTCTGCGCCGGTGTGTCCCTCCCCTTGCTCACCCGGTTCAAGATCAGCCCCCTTGGAGAGTCCATGCGCAGCTCCACTCACCCCCGACCGGTGCGGCCACCGGTCGCCGCTCCCCCGCCGACCGGCCGCTCGCGCTCCGCCCGTCTGGGCATACCCCCGGCTCTGACCTGGGGATTCGTGGGAGTCCTGCTGTTCATGACGGGCGACGGCGTGGAGACCGGCTTCTTCTCGAAGTATCTGGCCGACCATGGTCTGGCCAAGGCGGACGCGGCAGTGATCATCGCGGTCTACGGCATCACGGTCGCCGTCGGCGCCTGGCTCTCGGGAGCCCTCTCGGACCTGTGGGGGCCACGGCGGGTCATGACGGCCGGCTTCGCCATCTGGCTCGTCTTCCAAGTGCTCATGCTGACCGTGGCACTGCCGGCCATGAACTATTGGCTGCTGCTGCTCATCTACGGACTGCGCGGGTTCGGGTACCCCTTGTTCGCCTACGGGTTCCTGGTGTGGGTCACCGCGGCGACGCCGCCGCACCGGCTGGGTACGGCGGTCGGCTGGTACTGGTTCGCCTTCACGGGCGGCCTGCCCACCCTCGGCTCGCTGGTCGCCGGCACCACGATCCCGCTGGTCGGCACCTACGACACCCTCTGGATCGCCCTCGGCCTGGTGGCACTCGGCGGCCTGCTCGCCCTGCTGCTGGTGCGCGAGCCCACCGGCCGGACCGGACTCGCGCCGGACGGCGGGCGTGCGCTCGCCACGCTGGCGGGCAGCATCTCGATCATGCGGCGGCGCCCGCGGGTGGCCGTCGGCGCCGCGGTGCGCGTCTTCAGCACCGGTTCGCAGTTCGGTTTCCTGGTCTGTCTGCCGTTCTTCTTCACCGAGACGGTCGGCTTCAGCACCTCGGCCTGGCTGCGTCTGCTCAGCGTGATGTTCGCCGCGAACATCTTCGCCAACCTGTTCTTCGGCGCCGTCGGCGACCGCCTCGGATGGCAGCGCACGATGACCTGGTTCGGGGCCGTGGCCTGCGCCGTGACCTGTCTGGCGCTCTACTACGTACCGGTCGTGGCCGGCCCGCACTTCGGCGCAGCGGCGGTGGCCGCCGCGCTCTACGGCATCGCCCTCGCCGGCTACGTACCGATCTCGGCCCTGGTCCCCGCGCTGGCGCCACGGCACAAGGGGCAGGCCATGTCCGCCCTCAACCTGGGCGCCGGAGCGAGCACCTTCGCGGGCCCGGCCATCGTCGCCGTCGCCCTCGGCCCGGTCGGCGTCGAAGGCATCGTGTGGGTCTTCGCCGCCCTGCACCTCGCCACCGCCGTCGCCATCCGCTTCCTCGAACCCGACCCGGAGTTCACCTCGCCCGACGCCTCACCGGCCGTCGATCACGCGGACCTTCTCGTGGGGCGCCACTGAGGGGACCACTCACGTCGACGCCTGTGCGCCGGCGCGTTCGCGGGCGGCCGCGGCGCGGGCCGGGTCGCCGTGCCGTTCCTCGAGCCGGGCCGTGGCCGACCAGTTGTACGGGCAGACCGGGCGCAGCTGGATCCGCTCGCTGAGCAGCGTCCGCGCCAGGTCGGCGCGGTCCGCCCGGATGGCCGCCTCCACGAGGGTCCGCTGGATCGCGTCCCGCTGGGCGTGACTGCCACCGAAGCTGTGCAGGCGGTGACGGACGGGCAGCAGCAGATCGACGGCCCGGCCGTAGTCCTGCCGGCCGTAGGCGATCAGTGCGCGGCAGACGGGCAGCCCGATCTCGGCCGTCATGCCGTGGTTGGACACGCCGGGCTCCGCCGCCACCCAGCCTTCCCGCTCCCGGACCAGGCGCTGTGCCTGGGCGACGCGGCCTGCCCCGACATAGGCCATGACCGCATGTGCGTCGTTGAAGGCGTAGTGCGGACCGTCCTGGCGGCTCTCCCAGGCGTCGGCGAGCCGGGCCCACCGTGCGCTCTGTTCGTCCTCTGCCAGATACAGCCGCCACAACAGGGCCGCGGCGTCCAGCAGTTCCATCGCCACCCCCGCCGAACCCTCGTGGTGCAGCGCGGAGTCATAGATCTCCAGCACCCCGGCGAGGTCTCCCCGTTCCAGTGTGTAGAGGGCGTAGTGCCACCAGTTGTGCACGGTGAGCAGGCTGCCCTGGGCCCAGTCGTCCGTACGGGCGTCGAGGAAGCGGATCCCGTCCGTGAAGCGTCCCCGCATCTCGTAGGTGTGCACCACGCCGTGGATGCCCCATACGTCGCCGGGATGCTGCGCAAGGGCCGCCAGGCCGACCTCCTCCGCCCGTTCGTAATGGCCCGACTCCTCCAGGCCGAACGCATACATGCCGAGCAGTGGTCCGTGGTGCGGGTCGTCCTCGTCCCAGGCGTGCAGTGCTCCGCCGACGCGGTCCCGGAGGCGCTGGGCGTCCCCGGTGAGGAAGTCGTGCTGATGCCCCGCGAAGAGCGCCAGCGCATCGCGCGGGAAGGCGACGGTGAGGTCACCGAGGATGCGGCCGGCACCGTGCAGGTCGCCGTCCAGCCATGCCGTTGCGGCGGCGAGATGCATACGTTCCCGGGGTGTCAGCCCGTCGGCGTCCAGGCCGGAGCGGAAGCGGACGAAGTGCTCCCGGGCCTCGGACGCATCCTTCTCCTCCGTTCCCAGCACCCCCAGATAAGCGGCGAGGGTCTGGCCCATCACCGACCGCGGCGAGGCCGCCAGTACGGACTGTGCGCTCTTTGCGACCTGGGGCCGGAAGAACAGCAGGTCGTCCAGAGCCTGTTCGTAGTGGGTACGGGCCTCGGCGCCGGTTCCGCTCATCAGGTGACCGTGGCGGTCCGCTGTCATGGGTGACTCCTGTCGCGTGAGGAGGGGTTTCGGAGATCGTCCCGCATCGCGGGAACCGCTGCCGGCGGCAGCGGCGGCGGGTGGAAGCCGGTCACATCACCGCGTCGGCCTCCAGCGGTCCTGCGGTGATGCGCAGTTCACGGACGTGGATCGCCTCCTCATCATCTCCTGATCAGGTCGCAGATCCACGGCAGAGGCGTGCCGATGATCGCCCCGAGGGCGACGGTAGCGCCGCCCCCGGCGCTCGATCGGGTATCAGCGGCGGGTTTCGAGCTTCAGATCGCCGCGGGTCACCGTACGGCCGAAGTCGCCGGCGAGCAGATCGTGCGGGATGCCGAGTCCGATCGCACTGGCCTCGTCGAGGCGGGCCAGTTGGGAGGCGGTGAAGTCGACCTCCAGGGCACCCAGATTGTCCTCCAGCTGCGCGGGGGTGCGGGCGCCGATGATCGGTGCCGTCACGCCCGGGTTCTGCAAGGTCCAGGCAAGGCCGACCTGGGCGGGTGTGCGGCCCAGCTCCGTGGCGACCTCCTTCACGACGTCCACGAGGGCGAAGTTACGTTCGGTGAGTGTGCCGTTGACGAGGGTGACACTCCTGCGGGTGCCGTCGTCGGCTGCCCCGTCCGTCGCGGTCAGGTCGTCACGGCTGTACTTGCCGGTGAGCACCCCGCCGGCCAGCGGTGAGTACGGCATCACCCCCAGCCCCATCTCGCGTGCCATGGGGATCAGGTCACGTTCCCCGGTGCGCTCGATCAGGCTGTATTCGATCTGCAACGCGACAAGCGACGACCAGCCGCGCAGGTCGGCGATCGCCTGCATCCGCGACACCTGCCAGGCCGGGACGTTGGACATCGCCACGTACAAGACCTTGCCCTGCCGGACCAGATCGTCCATGCCGCGCAGGATCTCCTCGACCGGAGTCGTGAAATCCCAGACGTGCAGGTAGAGCAGATCGATGTAGTCCGTATGCAGCTGTCGCAGACTGGCCTCCACCGACGCGAACAGGCTCTTGCGGTGAGAGCCCCCGGAATTCGGATCGCCGGGCCGGCGCAGCGTCGTGTACTTCGTCGCCAGCACCAGGCTTTCGCGATGGTCGCGGGTGAATTCGCCCAGCAGGAGCTCGGAGCTGCCATTGGTGTAGGTGCTGGCGGTGTCGATGAAATTGCCGCCGCGCTCGACGTAGAGGTCGAACAGCTTGCGCGCCTCGTCCCGCTCGGCGCCCCAGCCCCACTCGGTGCCGAAGGTCGCCGCGCCCAGCGCCAGCGGTGAGACCCGCAGCCCGGAGCGGCCCAGCAGCCGGTAGGTGTCGAGGGTGAGCGACATCGTGTCCTCCTGTGCTTGTGATCCGGTGTCGACAACAAGCCTGTGACCGCCGCGCGCCCGGGATAAGGGAGAGACGTTCCTGGGAATGCCAGTCCTACCCTGGCTGTTGGATCGCACATGATGACCCGCACCGTGGACGCGACACAGGAGCTGGCCGCGTTCCTGCGGGCCCGGCGCGAACGTCTGGACCCGCACGATTTCGCCCTGCCGTCACGTCAACAGGCCCGGCGCACCCCGGGTTTGCGCCGCGAAGAGGTCGCCGAACTGGCCGGGGTCAGCATCGACTACATCGTGCGGCTGGAACAGGGCCGCGGGCTGCGCCCCTCGGCGAACGTGGTGGAGGCGCTGGCCCGGGCGCTGCGCCTGGCCCCCGACGAACGCGCCTACCTGTTCAACCTGGCCCAGCAGCGCCCCCGCAACGCCGACAAGCCCGCCACCACCGCGGCGCCGCAGCTGGCCCGGCTGGTCACCGACCTGTCGCCGCTGCCGGCCATGCTGATGAACCACCGCTACGACATCCTGGCCTGGAACGGCGAAATGGCGAGGCTGCTCCTGGATTTCGACACCCTGCCGCCGTCGCAGCGCAATGCGATGTGGCTGTGCCTGATGCATCCGGAGATACGTGAGTTCTATGTCGACCGCGAACGCGTCGTACGGGAGGGGATCGCCCACCTGCGCGCCGCGTGGGCCGCGCATCCGGAGGATCGGGCGCTGAGCGACCTCATCGCCGAATTCGCCGCTCGTGACGAGGACTTCGCGCGCTGGTGGGCCGAGCGGGACATCAAGGTCAACGGCCGCGGGCGCAAGGTGCTCCGGCATCCTGAGGCCGGTGTGATCGCGGTGCATTTCGAAGTGCTGATGCCACTTCAAGATCCGGACCAGCGGTTGGTCATCTACCGCGCCGCGGACGAGGAGAGCCAATCGGCATGGGACCGGTTGTGCGCACGGTGATGCCGAACCGCCCCTTCATGCACTGAGCCGAACCAGCACGACGCCGGGCACGACGCCGGGCACGACGCCAACGGCGTATACATCGTGCGGGAAGACCATGTTCCGGAGCAGTTGGCCTTCCAGAAGTTCGAGGAGATCCGGGAGTCCGCTCGCCGGCAGATCGCCGCCCGGCCGTCATGACTCCGGAAGCGGGCGTGCGGAACTGCCCACTGTCCCCGTCCTGAGGCACGAGCACCCGGTCACCGGAGAGACGGCCCAAGAACCCGCTGGTCAGTGCCACGCCCTGGGTCACGAGCCGCGAGACCCCACACTTCCACCGCCTTCCGCACCACCCTCCGGACACCGTGGAAACGTCTGCTTCATCTGGGAAGACGTTGCGGGAAACACGGGCTCCCTACTGTCCCGCCATGGACACAGGCCCCGATCGGGTTGGTCCGGCACCACACCGTACGGGTCCGGTCCCCCTCGTGCGCATCACCGCACTCCCGCTTGCCCACGCCCGCACGCGTGACACGGCCGCCCCTGCCGTGGGCGTGCACGGGCGTCGCGTTCCCACTGCACCCTCAGGAGGTCCGGCATGAGCGTCGAGCCACAACTGACAGTCCCCGACAGCAGCCATCGGCCCCCGCCCGCCGAGGCACCCGTCGGCAAAGCCACCGACGAGACCCTGGAGGACTACACCCTCCGGTTCGCCCCGCGCAGCTACCGCCGTTGGACACCGATGGTCGTGGCGACCACCGCGCTGGGCGGCATCGCGTACATGGCCGACTTCTCGATCGGTGCGGGCATCGGCCTGACGCACGGCACCGGGAACGCACTGGCCGCGATCCTCCTCGCCGCGGTGGTCATCTTCGTCACCGGCTTCCCCCTCGCCTACTACGCGGCGCGCTACAACATCGACCTGGACCTGATCACCCGGGGTTCGGGCTTCGGCTATTACGGCTCGGTCCTGACCAGCGTCATCTTCGCCAGCTTCACCTTCATCTTCTTCGCCCTCGAAGGCTCGATCATGGCGCAGGGCCTGAAGCTGGGCTTCGGGCTGCCCCTGTGGCTGGGCTATGTGCTGTCGACCTGCATGGTGATTCCCCTGGTCATCTTCGGGATGAAGGCGCTGAGCAAGCTTCAGGTCTGGACGACCCCGATCTGGCTGCTGCTGATGGTGGGACCGCTGCTCTATCTGGTCGCCACCGACCCCGGAACGGTGCACACCTTCCTCACGTACAAGGGCTCCCACGGCGACGGCGGGATCAACGCCGCCTCGGTGCTGCTGGGCGCGGGTGTGTGTCTGTCGCTGATCGCGCAGATCGGCGAACAGGTCGACTATCTGCGCTTCATGCCGCCCAGGACCGCGCAGAACCGGCGCGCCTGGTGGACGGCCGTGGTGATGGCGGGCCCCGGATGGGTCGTGCTCGGCGCGCTCAAGCAGGCCATCGGTGTCTTCCTGGCCGTCTACATCCTCGCCGAGGTGGGCGCGGCCTCGGCCACCGAGCCCATCCAGCAGTTCACCGGCGCCTTCACGGCCATGATGCCGTCCTGGCTGGTCGTCCCGCTGGCCGTGGTGCTGGTCGTGATCAGCCAGATCAAGATCAACGTCACCAATGCCTACTCCGGTTCGCTGGCGTGGACGAACTCCTTCACCCGGGTCACCAAGCGCTATCCGGGCCGGATGGTGTTCGTGCTCGCCAATCTGGCGTTCGCACTGACGCTGATGGAGGCGGACATGTTCAGCTTCCTCAACAGCATCCTGGGCTTCTACTCCAATTGCGCCATCGCCTGGATCGTCACCGTCGCCACCGACATCATCGTCAACAAGTACCTCCTCAAACTCTCCCCGCAGGCCCCCGAGTTCCGCCGCGGGATGCTCTACGCGGTCAACCCGGTGGGAGTGGTGGCCTTCACCGCGGCTTCCGGCCTGTCGATCGCCATGTACTTCCACGCCCTGGGTGACACGCTCCAGCCGTACTCACCCGTCGCGGCAGCCCTGATCGCCTTCGTCCTCACCCCGTTGATGGCCGTCCTGACGAAGGGCCGGTTCTATCTGCGGCGCACCACCGACGGCATCGACGCTCCGCTGCTGGACCCGGACGGCAACCCCAGTTCGGCCCTGTACGAGTGCCATGTCTGCCGACAGGAGTTCGAGCGCCCGGACCTCGCCGCCTGTCACCGCCATGCCGCGGTGGTCTGCTCCCTGTGCCTGAGCACCGACAAAACCGGCGCTCACGTCCTGCCGGCGGCGCCTGCTTGATGCAACCGGGAACGACAGTCAACACCGACAGCCATATCACCTAAACGTCTGCTCTTCGTGTCCGCTGTCTCTGGAACGGGAGCCGGTGGGGAACGACAGCCTTGTACGGGCGGCTCACAGCCGTGGCGCAGCGTGCCCCACGGGGGTGTCGCAGCGTCATGTGCCGTAGTTCTTCCACCAGTTAAGGAGACTGATCGATGGCTCACCGGATCAAGACTGCCCTCGCGACCGCGGGCGCCTGCGCCGTCGTCCTCGGCACGGCAGGTATGGCCACCGCCGACAGCGGCGCCCAGTCGGCCGCCGTCAACTCACCCGGCATCGTGTCCGGCAACGTCATCCAGGCACCCATCCATATTCCGGTCCATGTCTGCGGCAACACCATCAGCGTCATCGGGCTCCTCAACCCCGCCTTCGGCAACCCCTGCGTGAGCGACTGACGCCCTCTCGGCGCACGGTAGTTCGGGGCGTCGGACGACTCGCGGCATCTGCCGCCCCGAAGCGGCCCCCGGGTGGCATCCCGGGGGCCGCTTCCACGCCTGAAAACCGCCGTGCGCGGCATCGTAGGCCGGTATAGCGTCAGCGCTTATGCCTCCTTCTCGCCTTCGCCCTCCTTACGACGCTGACGAGCGGACCCAGCTTCTCGGTTGGCTCGGCATGCAGCGCGCGATCATCCACTGGAAATGCGAGGGGTTGTCGGACGCCGACACCCACCGCTCCGTCCTGCCGACCTCACCCCATATGTCGATGGCGGGTCTCGTCTCCCATATGCGGTGGGTCGAACACTGCTGGTTCGAGGTCGTCCTCCTCGGCCGGCCCGCCGTGGGACCGCAATTCGACGACGGTCCCGAGGCCGCCGATATGCGGGTCGACGGGACCCCGCTCCCCCAGCTCCTCGACGAGTACACACGGCAATGCGCGGTATCGGACGAGATCGTTTCCGCGCATTCGCTCGACGATGTGGGCAAGCATCCCGAATTCCGTGATTCTGCCGCGAGTCTGCGGTGGATCATGTTCCATATGATCGAGGAGACCGCCCGCCACGCAGGGCATATGGATGCCATCCGGGAGCTTCTCGACGGCAAGAAGGGCTACTACTGACCGGGCGCCGTTCACCCGCCCGGGGCGGTGAGCTGCACCTGACGCAGAAACGTCGCATTGTCGGGCGTGCGCCGGACCTTGTCGAGCAGAGACTCCAGACTCGTCTGTCCGTCCCCGGTCCGGAAGGCGCGCCGGAGTCGGCGTGTGGCGGTCAACTCGGCTTCCGGAAGCAATAGTTCCTCGCGGCGGGTGCCCGAGGCGGTGACATTGACCGCCGGGTAGAGCCGCTTGCCGGCGAGTGCGCGGTCCAGACGGAGTTCCATATTGCCGGTGCTCTTCAATTCCTCGAAGAAGTAATCGTCGGCCCGGGAACCGGTCTCCACCAGCGCCGTGGCGAGAATGGTCAGCGAACCGCCCTCTTCCGCGAGACGTGCCGCGCCGAAGAGCTTCTTGGGGCCGAGGAGCGCGGCGGCGTCCACACCTCCGCTCAGCGTGCGGCCGCCCGACATGGCGGCGTTGTTGTGCGCCCGGCACAGGCGGGTGAGGGAGTCGAGGAGCAGGACGACGTCCTGGCCCTGCTCGACGAGTCGTTTGGCGCGTTCCACTGCCAGTTCGGCGAGGGCGATGTGCTCTTTCGCCGGCCGGTCGAAGGTCGAGGCGAGCACCTCTCCGCGTACCGAACGGCGCATGTCGGTGACTTCCTCCGGTCGTTCGTCGATCAGCACGACCATCAACGAGGATGCGGGGTGGTTCTCGGCGACGGCGGCCGCGAGTTGTTGCAGCAGGACCGTCTTTCCCGTTTTCGGCGGGGCCACGATCAGCCCCCGTTGTCCCTTGCCGATCGGTGCGATCAGATCGACGACGCGCGGTGTCAGGCCGCCGCTCGGCCTTTCGAGGCGCATACGGTGCCGCGGGTGCAGCGGCGTGAGGTCACGGAAATGCGGCCGCCCGCGCAAGGCGTCCGGCCGGCGTCCGTTGACCGATTCGAGCCGCGCGAGCAAGCGCGGCCGGTTGCACGTCCCTACGACGAAATCGCCTTTGCGCAGGCCCGCACCCCGGATCAACGCCGCGGGCACCCGGACGTCGACGGGCGAGGCAAGGCAGCCCTCCGCGCGAAGAAACCCGAATTCCTGCCGGTCGTTCGCGATATCCAGGACTCCGGCCACCGAGACGGCGGGTTGCGCCGAGGCTGTGGCAGCAGGCTGTTCAAGGGGGACGGCAGCGGAACGGGAAACGTTCATGGTGGGCGTGCCGACATGGGTATCAGTCGTCATGATGTCCTCTCGGGACCTTCCTACAGGGGCCGTTGTGGGAGGGGAATCCGGCAGCAAAGGGCGGTGAGATCACGCCCCGCAGGCGGGCAGAAGGCCCGCGGCCGGAAAGGGAAAGTGGAGCCGCATCGGAACCACATCGGAGCCGCATCACGGAACTGCGGGTGTGGAACTTTCGGTGCTGGATCGCCGGTCGAGAAGGACGGGCGCGACAGCGGTGCGCAAGCAATACGCAATACGCAATACAAGGGAAATTAAGCACCGGCGCCGAAAATGCGGCAAGCACACATGCGTTCCGTTCGCACGGTACCACACGGCGCGGCCGATGCGGCATGGTGCGGACCGGTTCTATGCTGAGGGCAATGTTCGCACCTCAGGGTCCCACCGTCCGTGAACTCGCCGTGCAGGCGCTGTCCTCCGTCGAGCGCGGCTATGACCTGCTCGCGCCGAAATTCGACCACACGCCGTTCCGGACCCCCGAAGCGGTGCTGACGCCCGTGTCTCGGGTGCTGCGGAGGCTCGGGCCGTTCGAGAGGGGCCTCGACCTGTGCTGCGGGACCGGGGCGGGCATGGACGTACTGCGGCAGGTGTGCCGGGAGCGGGTCACCGGGATCGACCTGAGCGCGGGCATGCTCGCCGAGGGCCGCGCCGGTGAGCCGGTGACCGCGGGCGCGCCGCGCACCGAGTGGGTGCGTGCGGACGCCCGGGCGCTTCCCTTCGGGCCGGTCTTCGACCTCGCGGTGAGCTTCGGTGCGTTCGGGCATTTTCTGCCCCGGGAGCGGCCGGGGCTGTTCGCGCAGGTGCACTCCGTTCTGCGGCCCGGTGGCCGGTTCGTCTTCCCGATCGGGGCTCCGCCGCGACCGGGGTCGCGCGGCTACTGGACGCTGCTGGCTTTCGACGTGGCGATGCGGGTCCGCAATGCACTGTGGCGGCCGAGCTTCGTCATGTACTACCGGACGTTCCGCCTCGCCGACGTACGTGCGGAGCTGATGCGTACGGGCTTCGACGTGCAGCTGTACGCCCTGCCGGAGCTCGGCCGGCGCCCCGACGGCAGCCCGCGGTGCCGACTCGTGGTCGCCACGCGGGCTGCCTGAGAAGCGGGTGCGCCGTCACCACCGCAGGGCGGTGAAGTCGACGGGCCGCGGCCGGAGCTCGCGGGTACGCGCCGTCAGCTGTCCGAGGCGGCGCGTCATCTCCCCCGCGGGGAGCCGCTTGCGGTCGCCATGGCCGGGCAGCACCCACTCGAAGCGCAGCTCAGGGGCGGTGCGTGCCAGGGAGGCGGCCAGTTCCACGATCGAGTACCAGGTGACGGAGGCGGCCACCTCCAGGTCGCCTGTGGTGCGCGACCAGTAGAAACTGTCGCCGCTGAAGCAGTAGCGCGTATCGGCGAGGTAGAGCACGCTGCCGCGCGTATGGCCGGGGAGCGGATACGCGGTGACGCCGTCGCCGATCTCGACCGGGTCGGTGCCCCGCATGATGCGGTCCGCGTCCGGAGCGGCGTCGAGATCGCCCTCGTGGATCCACAGCCGGGCCCCGAACCGGTCGGCGTAGCGGCGGCCGTGCGCCGCGTGGTCCCGGTGGGTGAGCAGGACGTCGGTGACCGGGCCCAGCGCCTCGTAGCGGTCGGCCAGACCGCTGCTCCACCGGGGCGTATCGATCATCATCAGGTGTCCGGCGGGCCGGCGCAGCAGATAGGAGTTCGCACCCGCCGTGTGGCGGGAGTTGTGGCCGCAGAGCTGGACGGTGTCGTCCAGCGCGAGGGGGAAGGGGTCGAGGTCGGGGGTGAGGCGCTGGGCGGGGTGCCGGATCGACCGGGTGTGGCAGGCGAAGGCGGCGGCATACAACTGCCGTTCCTCCGCGTCGTTCTGCGGCTGCCGGAACACTTCCGCGCGGCCGTTGGTCTCGCGGATCACCTCGGGAGCGAGCTGTCGGGCGACATCACAGTTGGTACAGCGCGCGTCGACGTACCAGCCTCCGTCGGCCTCCTCCGGTACCCCCGCGGGTAACAGTTTCTCGGTCATGACAGGTCCGTCCCTCCTGGTCCGGGTGGGCAGGTGAATGAGTGGTCAGCGCGCGCCACCAACAGGAGTACCTCGCGGTCAACCGGAAGCGGAAGAGGGGGCGGATCTTGTGCTTTGCGCGGGGAACGTCTCTTCCGGGCGGCCGGCGGATCCGAGGAGATGGGCGCTTTGTGGTGGTATGCCTTGCTGTCGATCGGGATGTCGCGAGCGGCCGCCCCGGCCTCGACGCCTCCTGATCACCAGTCCGAACGACTGACTGTTGCGGTCTGTCCCGCCGAGGTGCGCGGCGAATCACCGCAGGTCGGGTTGAGTGACGGCTGGGTGGCCGGCCCGACGCCATCCGTACCAGGGGGCTGTCCGGACGGGATCGAAAGGAGCCGCTCATGGAAGGTGTGCCGCCGGATGCCTGGAAATGGGAAGTCGACCGCACGTCCGACCCGAGGCGCGAGCCCGGGCCCATCAACTTGCAGCGGTATGCGTTCGTACCGGCCTACGCCGGGATCGCCACGCTCTTCGGGCTGCCGCTCTGCCTCAACCCGGACGACCTGCGTGCCGGCCACGTCGATGTAGCAGTGGTCGGGGCGCCGGTGGACATGTCGACCGGGCACCGGGGGGCTGCCTACGGGCCACGTGCGATCAGGGCCGATGAGCGGATTCTGCCCCACACTCCGCAGATGCTGGTCAATCCCAGCACCCGCATCAAACCGTTCGAGGAGCTGACGGTGGTCGACTACGGCGACGCCGCCGTGGACCCTTTCAGCATCGACAACTCCATGGAACCGATCCGCGCCCTGGTCCGCGAGATCGCCGGAACCGGCGCGATCCCGATCGTCCTCGGCGGAGACCACTCGATCCTGTGGCCGGACGCCGCGGCCGTGGCCGACGTGTACGGGGCGGGCAAGGTCGGCGTGATCCACTTCGACGCCCATCCGGACTGCTCCTCCGACCTGTTCGGCCATCCCACCTCGCACGCCACACCGATCCGCCGGTTGATCGAGGACGAACATGTCCCCGGACGCAACTTCATCCAGATCGGCCTGCGCAGCGCGATCGCGCCCGACGAAGAGCTCTTCGCCTGGATGCGCGCTCACGGACTGCGGGCGCACTTCATGGCCGAGATCGACCGACGCGGATTCGATGCGGTGCTCCAACAGGCCATCGACGAGGCGCTGGACGGGGCGGAATATCTCTTCGTGTCGTTGGACATCGACGTACTGGACCCGGCCTTCGCGCCCGGCACCGGCACACCCGAACCCCCCGGCCTGACCAACCGTGAACTGCTGCCGGCCATCCGCCGGATCTGTCACGAGACGCCCGTCGTGGGCATGGACATCGTCGAGGTCGCACCCCACCTCGATCCCGGCTACACCACCACCATGAACGCCCGCCGAGCCATCTTCGAGGCGCTGACCGGCATCGCCATGCGCCGCAAAGGCCTGCCCGGTCCCGCCTATCTGGACCCGGCGGTCAGCGGACCGCCGCCCGGGCAGCAGACGTAGCCGTCCCCCGAACGGCAAGCAGCCCGAGACGCTTTCGCACCTGGGGGGTGCTTTCCCCAATCGACGTCCAGGGCCCTGGACAAGTTCACCGTCCGGTTTGATCACCTGGTGTCCCAGGCGGCCCAGGGCCCGGCGAGGTTGCGGGCGGATCCCGCTGGGGAAATGAGCGGCAGAGTCTCAAGTCCCCTTGGTACGGTGCACCGATGTCAGCGATCAAGAAGTTCCAAGTCACCTTTGACTGCGCAGAACCTGAGCGTCTCGCTCGTTTCTGGTGCGAGGTGTTGGGGTACGTCGTACCGCCGCCACCACAGGGGTTTGCCACTTGGGATGATTTCCAGCGTGCGCAGCCACCTGAGGAGCGCGATTCATGGTTCGCCTGCATAGACCCCTCAGGTGTGGGCCCGCGACTGTACTTCCAGCGCGTCCCCGAAGGGAAGGCCGTCAAGAACCGGGTGCATCTTGATGTGCGGGTCGGCACCGGACTCGTGGGTAAAGAACGCCTCGCCGTACTTGAGGCCGAATGCGCACGACTGGTCCCGCTCGGCGCAGTACACCTGCAAACGCTGTATGACGGCAATGATGCGTGCATCCCGATGCTGGACATCGAGGGCAACGAGTTCTGTATCGACTGAGCACATGGGGCGGGAGTCATCCCGCGAGGGCGAGGTTGTGCAGCCGGGCGATGCCGAGCATGGCGGTGTGAACGCCGTCTCCTTTCAGGCGGCAGTCGCGAAGGATCTTCCAGGACTACACCGGTAGGCCGCTGCCAGCAGGATCCGGCCCTCCAAGGTCAGGCTCCACGGTCGGCCCTTGCGTACCGGGCTCGTACCTGCGCTCCGAATCGCAGTGACCAGCTTGCCGAACTGCCGCGGGTCAGCCCGGTGAACGGGGCTATCCGCGATGGCTCCGACGCCATGATCAGACCAGGAACGACAAGATCATGCCATCGAGATCAGCTGTTACGGGACAGCCCTCAGCCTGATGAAAGCCCGAGGCTTGGCGCGGACCACCCGCCCCGCGACGCTTCAGGCGGCCGTGCCGCACGTGGCGCGCAGGCGGCGAAGGGTCACCCGCATGCCGAGGCGATTGCGTGCGGCGCGGCGGGCGGCCGGGGTTCCGGTGAAGACCAGTCCCAGCAGTTCGGCGATCCAGCGACGCCATCCGCGGCGGCGGAGGTCGATCCAGTATTCGGTGACCAGGGTGCCGTGCTCCGTCGGGGTCAAGCGATAGCCCCAGCGCGCGACCGGCAGGCCGAACGTGATGTTGTCGAAGGCGAACTCCCGGCCGGGGTCGGCGATGACGATCCGGCAGGTGGCGAACCAGATCCAGCAGGCCTTCCGGTTGACTCCCACGAAGCGGTCTCCGCGGGGCCACACCCCGATGACCTCGGGGCTCCAGTCCTTCATCCGCCGGATGTCCGCGAGGGCCGCGTAGACGGCATGTGGGGGGAGGGAGATTTCCAGGGATTCCTCCACGCTCCATACGCGGGCGCTCACTGCGCGGCCTCGGGCGCCGACGCGCCGCGCATCCCGGCCGTGACGACGGCGGCGGCATCGAGAACGTGCCGGGTGAGGTCCGGCGTATCGGTGAGGCTGGTGATGTGTCCGCAGCCCGGTCGGATGATGAGGCGTCCGTCGCGGCAGGCGTGGAGGAAGAGGCGTTCGTTGCGGCGGAAGTGGTCGCGCTCGCCGTTCACCAGCCAGACCGGCCCTGGATACGCGGAGAGCGACGCCAGCGGATCCATCTCACGGACGGCCTTGACGGCGCTCGGTGTGACCTCGCTGCTCAGTCCGCCGGAGACCATGGCGTGTGCCTGGGGGCGGGGCAGGGCGCGGCGGAACGCGAACGCGCTGAGCCGGTCGGCCTGTCGGGGATGTCCGGCCGCGAGCCGCGCCGCTCCCCGGTAGACGGCACCGAACAGCCCGCGCGGGAGCGCCGTACAGCCCATGGCCACCGCGCCGAGGACGCGGTCCGGATGGGCGCCGGCGGTGGCAAGGGCGACATAGCCGCCCAGGGACAGCCCCACGAGCAGCGCGCGGCCGCCGAGTTCGTCCACGGCGGCGGTCACCGCCGCCACGGCGCCGGGGATGCTGAACGGCTCACCTCTTCGGCCTCCGTGGCCGGGCAGGTCGGGCGCCGCCATCGGATGGCGCTCTCCGATGGTGTGGATCACGGGGCGCCACATCGCACCGCTCACACGCGTGCCGTGCACGAAAACGATGGGCAGACCGGCTTCATTGGACTCCATGCCCGGCACGCTACATCAAATGCAACGCAACGTTGCGTTGTTTTTGATGCTAATCTCGCCCCATGAGTGAGAAGCGGAACGGGGCACGGCGGCAGAGCGGCCGCCCCCGGAAGGCACAGGAAATCTTCGACGCCACGCTGGATCTGCTCGCGGAAAAGGGTTACGAGGGGCTGACCATCGAGGGAGTCGCCCAGCGGTCCGGCGTCAACAAGACCACGATCTACCGCTGGTGGCCTTCCAAGGGAGCCCTCCTGGGCGCCGCGCTCATCGGTGCGCGCCAACTGGAGCTCACGGCCCCCGACACCGGCAGCCTCGAAGGGGACCTGGAGGCCCTGCTGCACACGATAGTGACCCTGCTCACCACGCGACCGGCCTCCGACATCGCCGTCTCCGTACTGGGAGCCGTCACCCACAGCCCGGAACTCGCCGCACATGTGAAGGACTTCCTCGCCGACCGGATCGCCCGCGAGCAGCCCGTTTTCGACCGGGCCGTCGCGCGCGGCGAGATCGCGGCCGACACCGACCGCATGCTGCTGGTGGACCTGCTGGCCGGGGCCGCGTGGGTGCGTGTCGCGCTGCGCCGGCTTCCCCTTGAGAAAGACTTCGCGGCGCGGGCCGTGAACACCGTCCTCAACGGGGCGCGGGCCGCCGGATAACGCCCGGCGACCGGCTCTCCGGAGCTACGGCGGGACCTGATGCTGCCTCCGTTTCGGGCCCTTGTAAAGGGTCTGTTTCACTATCAACTACAACTTTACTAATTCTTGGTGTAGTTGTCACAGATTTCACACCAGTCTCAAACGCAACAGCGACGAATGCCACACGGATTCGTCGCTTCCACAAGGCTGGGCGAGAGGCAACAGCACGATGACGAAAAGCAGAACGATCCGCCACGGAAGCCGGCTGCTGGCGCTGTCCACGGCGTCACTGGGCCTGGTCGCGGCGATGGCCATGCCGGCCGCCGCGGACGACCAACCCACGCGGGACCAGCTCATAGCCGACTGCGCTTCCGGTGAAGGGAAGTGCAGCTTCAACGAGCCGAAGCTCGGCGAGGCATATCTCGGGGACTTCCGCCAGGTCTCCAACTCTCTCTACAACTGCAGTACGTCGGACGCCACGCAGTCGATGGGCTGGGCGGACACCGTGGGCTCCACGGACTCCGCAGGCGTCTCCGTCACAGCCGGCGGCAACATCGCCGGAATCATCGACCTGAGCGTCACGGCGACGTACAGCCACACCTGGACGAGCTCGCACACCGAGAACAGCTCACTGAACATGACGGTCAAGCCCGGCGAGGTGGGCTGGATCTCCCGTGCGCAGGTCATGCAGTCCGTCTCCGGGACCTGGCAGACGCACTACGACAACCAGAAGTGGGGGCACTACTTCTGGTTCGTGCCGGACACGGTCACCGGCCCCGCGCCCAACGGAACCGACGGCAAGAGCAATGCGGTGACCGTCAAGACGCGCAAGATGACCGCGGCGGAGAAGAGCTCCTGCTCGGCCGACGCGAAGAAGGGCCAGGCGTTCGTGGTCAAGCGCTGAGCTGACCACGACGAAGCCGAACGGCCGCATCGGGGGGTTGCCTCGCGCACTCGGGCACGAGGCAGACCATTGCGGCCGTCGGCGACCGTGCCTCCCGGCTCCTACGGGCCGGGAGGCACACTCATCTCAACGCCTCCCCCGCGGTCGCCGTGCCGGGCAGCGAGACCTCCGGCCGCCGGCCCCTGGCCGAGTCCCTGCCCGTATCCCTGGGCGCGACCGTCGTCCTCACCTCCCAGGACGAACTGCTCACCCCTCTGACCGCGCTGCACATCTGCGCCCAGGACATCGGCGCCCGTCTGGTGTGAGCGAAGCGTTCCTGGGGGCGCCCCCACCGGCATCTCCGGGCACCGACCGCACATAGGCTCCGCCTGTGCACTCCTTACGACCCCTCGCCGTCGGCGCCTTCGTCCTGGTCATGGCGCTCAGCACGGCGTGCTCCGCCGCCCGCCCCGGACAATCCACCGGCTCCGGGACACCGGCGCCGCCCGGCGGGACGGCCGCCCCGACCGCGGTACGGCCGCCGGCCGCGAACGCCGTGTTCGACTACCAGCTCGGCGGCGCCTATCCACCGCCCGCCGGGGTCCGGGCCGTCTCCCGCGACCGCACGGCCAAGCCCGCCCCCGGTCTCTACAACGTCTGCTACGTCAACGCCTTCCAGGCGCAGCCCGACGCCGATATCTGGGAGGACCGCCACCCCGAACTCCTGCTGCGGGATGAGCACGGAGAGCCCGTCATCGACGAGGAGTGGGACGAGCCCCTGCTCGACATCTCCACCGGCGCCAAACGCCAAGCCCTCATGGACATCGTCGGTCCCTGGATCGACGGCTGCGCCAAGGCCGGTTACGACGCGGTCGAACCCGACAACCTCGATTCCTACGAGCGTTCCGACGGCAGGCTCACCTCGCGGCACGCCGCGGCCTTCGCCCAGCTCCTGACCCGCCGCGCCCACCAGCGTCATCTGGCCGTCGCGCAGAAGAACACCACCGACCTGCTGCCGCAGCGCCATCACATCGGCTTCGACTTCGCCGTCGTCGAGGAGTGCGCCCGCTACAAGGAGTGCACCGACTTCGGCGACGCCTACGCCGGCAGGGTCTTCGTCATCGAATACCGGAAGAAGGACTTCACCGCCGCCTGCCGCGCGTGGGGCAAGACCCTCTCCCTCTCCCTGCGCGATCGCGATGTCCGCCCTGCCGGTGCCGAGGGCCATGTCTCCGAGCGCTGCTGACAGCCGGGCCGTTGGGGTCGGATCAGCGGTCGTTGGTTCAGGAGTGTGCCGTTGCTCAACGGTCGTCGGGTGGGGGTGGGCGGGCCGTAGTGGGTCTCGCCGGGTGTTCTGTTACGCGGTGCCGTCCGCGCGTTCGTAGACGCTGATGTGGCGCCAACTTGCGGCGGTGTACGGCTCGCCGTTCCACCCGCCCCACCGTTCGCGCAACCGGAGGCCGGCGATGCGGGCCATGAGGTCGAACTCGGGCGGGTGGGCCAGGCGCAGCCTGATGGGAGAGAGTCTGATGCCCCCGCTGCTGATGCGGATGTGGTTCAGGTCGAGGACCTGGGTCAGTGGGTCGTACCGGCCGGCATCGAGGTCGACGTGATCGAGGCCGACCCGCTCGGTGTCGAGGTACTGATGACCGGGGCGTGCGGGCGCGGTGGGGACGCGGCATTCGACGACGAACACACCGTCGTCGGTGAGATGGCCGGCGGCGTTCTGGAAGCATCGGACCTGGTCTTCCTGGGTGAGCAGGTTGCCGATCGTGTTGAAGACCAGGTAGGCCAGCCCGTAGGTGCGGCCGGTGGTGACGCGGGACATGTCGCCCATGGTCACGTCGACTTGATCGCCACCTGGTTTCTCGCGCATCCGGCCGACCATGTCCGTCGACAGCTCGATCCCGTCCACCCGTACCCCCGCCTGCGTCAGGGGGAGCGCGATGCGGCCGGTGCCCACGGCGAGTTCCAGGGCGCTTTGCTGCCCGGCAAGATTGGCCAGGAACGCGACGGTCTCGGCCTCATCGCCGCGTGGCTCGTCGTCGTACCGCTGGGACACCTCGTATCCGAAGCTCGTCCTGGGATCGAATCCCTCCACGGAACGCTCCTCTCATGATCAGCCGAATCGCTCGGCCGAGCCTGACGAAAGCTCGCGTGCGGGCCGGACCCTACCGCCGAAGGTGCGTCCACCTCCACGCATTCAGTGAGCCGTCTTGATGCGGCATTGACGGCTCGGTCCGCACGCGCTGCGCGTCAGTCAGGATCCCTCGGCCCGTCATGGCCCGGGTCGGTCGTGCCGCCATGGACCGGGTCCTTCCGGTCGGTACGGCTCGGGCCGGGCGGGTCATCGCGGCCCGGCTCGGTCCGGTGCAGGTCGGCGTCGGAGAGTGGTTCGAGTTCGCCGTGGGTGTCCAGCCAGTACAGGAAGGCCACGGCCGGGCAGACGACCACGGCGGCCACGAGGGTGACCAGGCCGACCCACCGCAGGCTGCTGGCAGGGCCGGCGCCCTCGGCCACGGTCAGGGAGGTGGGGATGAGGTAGGGGCGTTGGGCGGCCCCCCAGGCGAGGACCGCCGCGGCGACGACGCCGACGGCGGTGAGCCGCGACCAGGCTCCGGACCGGCGCAGCAGGAGCAACCCCGTGGCGAGGGAGCAGACTCCGGCCAGGACGACGAGGCCGAGGCCGACGCCGTGGGTGAGGCCGTGCCATACGTGGGGGGCGTCGCTCCGGGTGACGGTCAGCATGATGCCCGCCAGTACGGCGAGCGCGACGAGACTGCCCAGTGCCCGCCGCCGGAAGTAGCCGACCAGGTCGGGTGCCTCAAAACGGGCGGCGTCGGCGGCCAGGAACACGGCGCCGAGGAAGGCCGTCGAGACGATGGCGATCAGCCCGAAGAGGATGGAGGTCGGGTTGGCCCAGGCATGAGCCGACGCCTCCGTGCCCGGTACCGCCCGTCCCGAGGCGATTCCGCCGACGGCCGCGCCGAGGAAGAACGGGGTGAGCAGCGAGGAGAGGGCGAAGGCGGCGCCGTAGAGGCGGCGCCCCGCGATACGGCGGATGGGCTTGCGCAGTGCGAAGCCGGCGCCGCGCAGGACCAGGCCGATGGCGGCCAGGGCCAGCGGCACCCACATCGCGGAGAACACGGTCTGGAAGAGGATCGGGAACCCGGTCCACATGATGACGAAGATGAAGACCAGCCAGACGTTGTTGACCTCCCATACGGGGGCCATGGCATGGTCGATCAGCCATCTGGGGCGCTTGCCGCGCTCCGCGCCCCCGGCGGTCAGGTCCCAGAATCCGGCTCCGTAGTCGGTGCCGCCGGCACAGGCGTAGGCGGCCACGGCGAGCAGCAGCGCCACGGCGATCACAGCGGCGATCATGGCCGGCCGCCCTCATCCTCAACCGGTGCCGATCCCGTCTCGCCCGGCGGCCGTGGGTCGCCGGCCGGCACCGGCGAGCGCGGCCCGTAGGGCGTGCCGCTCTCCGGTCCCTCGTGCCGCTCCCCCGCCGCCGGTCGCGCGTCGGCGAGCCGCCAGCCGGTACGCATCTTGAGCAGCACGGCGAGCAGCGAGCCGAAGATGAACACATACACCACGATCACCAGGCCGAGCATGATCCACAGACTGGTGGACCGGGTCGCCGTCACCGCCTCGGCGATCCGCATGTGCCGGTAGACGATCCAGGGCTGGCGTCCCACCTCGGCGGTGACCCACCCGCATTCGACGGCGACGACGGAGGCGACACCCGCGCACGCCGCGCCGCGGAAGAACCACGGTGAACGGGGCAGCCGACGGCGTCGCAGCCGGCACCAGCCGTACCAGAGGGCGAGGAGGAGCAGCAGTGAGCCGAGCACGACCATGAGGTCGAAGGCCCAGTGGGCGATGGTGGCCTGGGCGACGGTCGGCCGGTCGCTCGCCGGGACGGAGGTCAGCCCGGTCACCCTGGTATCGGAAGTGAACCCGGCCAGATAGGAGTCGAGTTGGGGGATCTTGATGCCGCCGGAGATGCTGCCGTCGGGGTGCAGACGGCCGAAAATATACTCCGGTACGCGGGTGTCGGTCCGCCAGACCATCTCCGTCGCGGCGAACTTCACCGGTTGCTTCTGAAAGACCGACCGGGCGATGGAGTCACCGAGCAGCATCTGCACCGGGGTGAACACCGCGGCGAGGGTGAAGGGAACGGTGAAGCCGAGCCGGTGGTAGCGGTCGCGGCGGCCGCGCAGCCAGCCGACGGCGTAGACCCCGGCAACGGCGTACCCCGCGGTGACCAGCATCGCCACGACGAAGTGCCAGTACTGGGGGCCGAACATCGGGGTGAAGATGGCCGACCAGATGTGGACGTCCACGGGCTTGCCCTTGGCATCGAGCGTGAATCCTTGGGGCGTGTTCATCCATGAGTTGGCCGCCAGAATCCCGAACGCACCGAGCAGGGCGGCGGCCGGAAGCGGCAGGCCGAGCAGGAAGTGGGTGCCGGGCTTCAGCCTCCGCCAGCCGTAGAGATAGATGGCGATGAGCACCGCTTCGAGGAAGAAGGCCCATGCCTCGACCCCGAATCCGATCCCGAAGACGCCGCCCCAGGTGCCCATCAGTCCCGGCCAGAGCAGGCCGAACTCGAAGGACAGCACGGTGCCGGTGACGACGCCGACCGCGAACTGCACCGCCATGACCGCCGACCAGCGTCGGGCGAGGAGCAGCGCCACGGGGTCGTGGTGACGGAGGCCGCGACAGTGCATCACCAGGGTGATCAGCGGCAGCGCCACGCCGAACGGCACCAGGATGATGTGGGACGCCAAGGTGAAAGCCATCAGCTGCCTGGCCGGGAGCAGTTGGGCCGGGGCGTCCGCCAGCAGGGTGACCGTGGTGTGCATGCCTACGTGCCTTTGCTGCTCGGGACGTTCAGGAGAGGGCCGCCTCGGTGGCGCCGACGGGCGGGCCACGCCGTCGGCCCGGTCCGCCGGGCCGGGCCTCCCGTACCTGCGCCGGCTTCCCCTCTCGTGCTGCGCCGGCGGTGGGGTTCACGATGGCCTGCCTCCTCGGTGCTCGGCCCCGTCCTGCGGACAGCGCCGGGCCCGGTGCTGCGGGACAGCGCCGGTTCGCGCCCGGCTCGTCACGGAACCACCGGCGGGCGCGGGCAGCACGCACCACGGGCCCGCATTGAGCCGTTGGGCCGATGAGCTTCGCCCGGTCGGCCCAGTCGCTAGTCAACGGTGCCTGGGGTGCCCAAGGCCTGCGGTGCCTAAGGAAGGGCAGGGGGTTCGGCAGTCCCGAACTGCCGGACCCCCTGCTCCAGGAGACCAGGACTCACCAGGACACTTCGTCGCCCTCCTCGGCCCGTCGCCGCGCTCGGTCCCTCGTTCCCCTCCTCGGTCCCTCGTCGTCCTCCTCAGTCCGTCGCCGCGCTACGCCGTCTCATGACTGGCGTTGCCGTTGATCTTCTCTATCGCCTGACGGGCCTGCTCCTGAGGAGAACGGGACGGCAGGGGCGACACCGTGGTGGTGGACGCCATGGCGGGCTGCTGCACCCGGTCCTGTGTCACCGTCTTGGCGTGGGTGGCCGGCGGGCGGATGCGTAGCCGCTGGCTGGCGGCCTCATCAAGGGTCACGGGGCGCTTCCAACGGGCAGCCAGCCGGGCGGCGTCCTGACCGAGCGCGGCAACGTCCTCCCACTGCAAACGAACCACCAGAGAAACTTCGGCGTCTCCGTCCGGCAGGGCCTGGAGCTGCGGGATACCAGGGTCAGTCATGGTGCCCTCCTCACATCGTGGACCGGTGCCCCACGGGGCACGGATATGGAGAGATACGCAGCGGCACCCGCCACCGTTCACATCCCGCCACCGGCAAAGATTTTCCGTGGCTTCCAGCAACTCCCCCATGCGGGGCCGCTCTTCATCCGGTGGGCCGCAGGGGCGGGACGGCGGGCACTTCCGGGGCGCTGTCGATGGCGTCGAGGGTCAGCCGGAAGCTCTCCGGGTAAGCGTCGCGCCGGGTGCGGCGGTCGGGCTCGCTGGTGCGCCAGCAATAGAGGCACCGCGCGCACTGCAATACGTGCCAGGCGCCCGGGACGGGTGAGGCGAAGAGCTCCTCGATGGTGGTGTGTGCGCAGCGCGGGCAGCAGGTGGTGGCATCGGCGGTCATGGTGTGCCGGGGTTCCCTTCGTGAAGTGGGGGAAGGACGTGGTGTATCGCACCCGCGGGTGCGGTACGCGAGCGCGATACGCGGATCCGATACGCGGGTCCGATACGCGGGTCCGATACGCGCGTGCGTCGTCAGCGGTGGGCGGCGAGTTGCTGGAGCTTGGTGAGCCAGGCGCCCGTTTCGGGCAGGTCGCGGACCTGGTTGCCGTAGTTGCCGCGGGCGTCGGGGGCGACCGGGGTGGTGGCGTCGATGATGAGCTTGTCGACGATGCCGGGGGGCTGCGCCTGCGGGGCCAGTTCGAGGACGGGCATATGGGGGACCTGGATGAGGTCACCGGCCGGGTTCATCTTGGTGGACAGGGCCCACATCACCTGCGGCAGGTTGAAGGGGTCGACGTCCTCGTCGACGACGATGACGGTGGCGGCGTAGCCGAGGCCGTGCGGGGTGGTCAGCACCCGCATGCCGACCGCCTTGGCGAAGCCTCCGTAGCGCTTCTTCGTCGAGACGATGACGACCAGGCCGTGGGTGTACATGGCGTTGACCGCCTGGACCTCGGGGAAGTCCGTCTTCAGCTGCTGGTACAGCGGCACACAGGTGTTGGCGGCTATCAGGTAGTCGACCTCGGTCCACGGCATACCGAGGTAGAGGTGCTCGAAGACGGGGTCGGTGCGGTAGGAGATCTTGTCGATACGGAGGACGGGCATCTTGCGGCCGCCGGAGTAGTGGCCGGTGAACTCGCCGAAGGGGCCCTCGATTTCGCGCTGACGCCCCTCGATGACGCCCTCGATGACCACTTCCGATCCCCACGGCACCGGCAGGCCGGTCAGCGGGGCCTTCGCGAGCGGTGCCGGGGCGCCGCGCAGGGCTCCGGCCAGCTCGTACTCGTTCTCGTCGTACTTCATCGGTGTGGAGGCGACGATGGAGATCACCGGGTCGTTGCCGAGGGTGAGGGCGACCGGCAGGTCCTCGCCGGACTCCTCGGCCTTGCGCAGATGCTGGGCGATGTCATGCATCGGCACCGGTTGCAGCGCGAGCCTGCGCTTGCCCTTGACCTCGATGCGGTAGATGCCGACGTTCTGCTTGCCGCTGTGGTCAGGGTCCTCGGGGTCCTTCGAGACGACCGCGGCCTTGTCGAGGTAGAAGCCGCCGTCGCCGTCGTTGAGGCGGATCAGCGGGAGCACCTCGAAGATGTCGACCTCGTCGCCGTCCATGGTGTTCACGGCCCACGGCGGGTCCTCCCGCCACTCGGGCGCGACCGGGAACTCCGCCCAGCGGCGGATGAACTCCGCCACCTGCTCCTTGGTGCCGGTCTCCTTCGGCAGTCCCAGCGCGAGGGCGTGGTTGGCCCAGGAACCGTGCACATTCATCGCGATGCGGGCGTCGGTGAAGCCGTGCACGTGGTCGAAGTACAGCGCCGGCGCCGCATCGCCCAGCCTTGGAACCGCGTTGGCGGCCGCGGCGATGTCCGGTTCGGGCATCACCTCTTCGGTGATACGCAGCAGCTGGCCCTCCTTGTCGAGGGTCGCCAGGAAGCTGCGGAGGTCGTCGTATGCCATGTGAACTCTCGGTGCGACGGGTGGGATGGGGGCAGGGGGCGGGGGGACGGGCAGGACGGGTGGGGCGACGGTCGGGGTCAGGCGGCGGGCTTGACCTGGCGGGCGGCGCGCATGCCGTCCCATCGCTTGGCGGCGGGTGCGGGCAGGTCGAACTGGTCGAGGATGCGGGCCGTGAGGTGGTCGACGAGGTCGTCCACCGACCGCGGGTGGTGGTAGAAGGCGGGCATGGGCGGCACCATCTGCACCCCCTTGCGCGCGAGAGCGAGCATGTTCTCCAGATGGATCTCGCTCAGCGGTGTCTCCCGCGGGACGAGCACGAGCGGGCGGCGCTCCTTGAGCACCACGTCCGCCGCCCGCCCCAACAGCCCGTCGGCGTAACCGGACCGGATACCCGCCAGGGTCTTCATCGAGCACGGTGCGATCACCATGCCGTCCGTCCGGAAGGAGCCCGACGAGAGGGTCGCGCCCTGGTCCTCGGGGTGGTGTGTGACATCGGCGAGTGCACTCACCTCGGCGACGGAGCGGCTGGTCTCCAACTCGATCGTGGTCCGTGCCCAGCGGGAGAGGACGAGGTGGGTCTCGACATCCGGCAGCTCGGCCAGGGTCTCCAGCAGCCGGACGCCGAACACGGCTCCCGTCGCTCCCGTCATGCCCACGATGAGTCGCACAGTGGTCAGCTCCTTCGGTTCGTCGGACGGCACGGAGGCCGGTGGAAGGCGGTTGGCGGTTGGCGGTTGGCCGTGGGCGGCATGCGGGCATGCGGGGGCACTGAATGTTTCGGTCACCGCATCGTCACGACGGATTGGTGTCGCGTCCGCCCGCACGTGGCCTGACCGGCCCCGTCACCTCTCACGCTAGGCGCGAGCCAGCCCTTCGAAGCGGTACGCTGAGGACACGCTATGGACAAAAACGGACCCGCTGACGTCACCGAGGTCCCCTTCAGGGCCACCGCGGGAGCCCCTCCCGGCGCGGAGGTCCTCGGCTTCGGCGATCTGCTCGCGCGTGCCCGCGGGCACGACATCGACCCGTACGCCACCAAACGCCTGGCCTTCCACGAGCTGATCGCGGTGCGCACCGGCGCACTGCGCTGCTCCGTGGACTTCACCGAACACGAGCTGACTCCGGGCAGCTGGCTGTGGGTGCGCCCCGGCCAGATCAGCCAGTACCGCTCCGACCTCACCCGGGCCGAGGGCACCATCGTGCTCTTCCTGCCGGGCTTCCTGAGCCCCGCGACCGTGGACGCCGCCCACGTCGACCAGCCCCATTGGCAGCTGCCGCTGACCCCACGGGGTGCGGAGGCGGATGCCGTACGGCATGTCCTGGAGCTCTTGGAGAGCGAGTACCGGCAGCTGGTCGGCCTGCCCCTGGAGGTGCATATCGAGGTGGTGCGCCATCTGCTCGCCGTCCTCGTCCTGCGGCTGGCGCATGTGCGCGGCGCGCAGAGCGGTGACGAGGCCGGCAGTGCGGCATTCCGGAGCTTCCAGCAGGCGGTGGAGCGCGACTTCGCCCGTACGCACCGGGTGGAGGAGTACGCCCGCCGGCTGGGCTACAGCGTCCGCACCCTCACCCGCGCGACCCAGGCCGCCGCCGGGTGCGGCGCCAAGCGCTATCTCGACGACCGGATCCTCCTGGAGGCCAAGCGCCTGCTGGTGCACACCGGTCTCACCGCCACCGCGATCGGCGACCGGCTCGGCTTCCCGGACGCCACGGTCTTCACCAAGTTCTTCCGGCAGCGAGCCGGCGAAACCCCGGCCACCTTCCGCCACCGCGCGCGGGGGAACCGGCCGTGACCCGGCATCGGTGTCCGGCGTCCGGCCCCCGTGGGCGCCGCGGACCGCGCTGTCATCTGCGCCGGGGCAGCCGGGCAGTCAGGCGAAGTCGGACAGCCGAGCAGTCAGTCAGAGCCGGGCAGCCAGGCAGAGCCGGGCAGCCGTACGGTCGGACAACGAAGCCGGCTACGCCACGGTGTGGAAGAGCGCCGCCGCCTCGCCCCGGGACTCGACGCCCAGTTTGGTGAGGATCTTTGCGACATGGAACTTCACCGTCGACTCACTGATGTGCAGCTCCTGCGCGATCGCCCGGTTGCGGTGCCCCAGCGCCAGCCGGGTCAGCACCTGTAGCTCCCGCTCGCCCAGCGCAATGAGGGGGTCGGGGGCCGCGTCCTGGGAGATCCGCAGCGGGATGGTCGCCGACACGGTGGTCCCCCACCCCGGTACGGCGTCGACGTCCAGCCGCCCGTTCAGCACGTCAAGCCGTTCGGTGACCCCGCCGTGCGCCAGGACGCCGTGGGTGAGCGTGCCGGGTCCGTCGTCCCGTACCGTCGCGCGCAGTTCGTCGTCGGTGATCTGCCAGCCGACGTGGACGCGGCCCACCGCCTCCTGTTCCAGCACCTTCAGCAGCAGCGTACGGACGATGGCCCGCGCGGTGTGCGCCACGTCGGCAGCGACGGTCCGTGTGGAGTCCGGAGCGCCCAACTCCAGCCGTACGGGGCTGTACCGCACGAGCGGCCGCAGCACGTCGGCGAGCCGGGCGAAGGCCTGGGCGGCCGGTTCCTCGGCGATCTCCTGGTCCCGTTCCGCCTCCGCACGCAGCTCCACCAGGGCCGTGACCGCAAGGTCCGTGGCGGTGGCGCGGGCCGCCGCATCGTCGAGGGTGCGGCTGCGCAGGACGGCCAGCAGGCCGGTGAGCCCGGCCGAGTAGGCCTCGCCCAGCTCCGCGATCACCTGGGCCCGGGTCCCGGCGGCGGTCCGTGAGCGGGCCAGCGCACCGGGCACGGCCTCCGCCGCCAACCGGTCGAAGTGGCTGGTGACCAGGTCCCAGAGCGCCTGCACGAGGGCGGCGGCGCGGTCGTCGACGGGGGTGGCGTCCGCGTCCCGTACCAGCAGCAGGACCGCGCCCCGGAGAGTGGCGTGGCTCGTCACGGCCAGCACACACCGCTCGGCGCCGGCGAGCGTGAGGGTGCCCTGCCACGGGCGGCCCGGAGTGCCCGAGGCGAGCAGCGGCGCCAGGTCCGCGGTGGACAGCCGGCCGGTGAGCTCCGCGTCGCCGTACGTCTTGAACGGTGAGTGCGCGCAGTGCGTGGACAGTTCCGCGGCGGCCCGGTGCGGCACCACCTCGGCCAGGACGGCGGAGAGCCGGGGCAGGATCTCGCCCAGTGGCTGGCGGATCACCTCGTATGCGGCGGTCAGGGCGGGCACGGAACCGGTCAACTCCATGTGCGTCAGCGTAACCAGCGGCGTCGGGGCAGGCGCTGGCCTTTCGACCAGGTCGGACTGTCCCGATGATCGGCGCCGTCTCCCTTCCCGGGGACGAGGCTGAAGTCATCGATCCAGTGCCGCCGGCACGACAGTCCGGGCATTGCGTACACCCGACATTCCATCCATCGAACGGGGAGACCCACATGCGAGCGATCATCTACAACGAATTCGGCGGCGCGGAGGTGCTCGCACTCGGGCACACCGACAAGCCGGTGCCCGGACCGGGGCAAGTGCGGGTGAAGGTGGTGACGGTCGGCGTCAATCCACTGGATTACAAGCAGCGTTACGGGTGGGTGGAGCAGTTCTACCCGACGACTTTTCCTGCCGTGCCGGGGCTGGAGTTCGCCGGAGTGGTCGACGCGATCGGTGACGCGGAGGGCGACGGCCCCGACGGAGACCCGGCGGACGCCCTCGCCGTCGGCGACGAGGTCTTCGGCTTGACGAGCACCGGTGCCTACGCGGAGTACGCCCTCGCCGCGGACATCGTACGCAAGCCCGCGGCGCTCTCCTTCGAAGCCGCGGCGACCCTCCCGGTGGCCGGTGAGACGGCACAGCGCGTGCTCGACCTGCTGGGTCTGAGGGAGGGCGAGACCCTGCTGTTGCACGGCGCGGCGGGCGCCGTCGGCCAGATCGCGGTACAGCTCGCGGTGGCGCTGGGCGCCTCGGTGGTCGGCACGGCGTCCCCGGCCAACCACGACTTCCTGCGCTCGCTGGGCGCGGTCCCGGTGGCGTACGGAGCGGGCCTTGCCGACCGGGTCAGGGCGGCTGCGCCGCAGGGCGTCGACGCGGTCTTCGACGCGGCGGGCCAGGACGCGCTGCCGGTCTCGATCGCACTGCTCGGCGGAACGACCGACCGGATCATCACTATCGCCGATATGCACGCCGCGGATCACGGCGTGGTCTTCTCGGCGGGCGGTACACCCCCGGAGAAGGTCCGGGCAATCCTGGCCGCGCACGCCCGCCTCGCCGTCGAGGGGAGGCTCGCCGTACCGGTCGTCGAGACCTTCGCTCTCGCGGACGCCGCCAAGGCCCAGGAGCTGAGCGAAGCGGGGCATGTGCGAGGGAAGTTGGTTATCAAGATCTGAAGTGGGTCATCGATATCTGAGGACGGCGCCGGCCGGTGCGTGACGACGTCCGCCTGGAGCGCCGCAACCGGCCACCGCCGCCACTCCCCCCGGTGCGCCACAGGAAGCCGGCCTGTGGCGCACCGCCAAGTGCGGGTGGTGGCTGCCGGGTTGGCGACGGGCCGCCCCCGGTGGCCGCGGGGCTTGGTGCAGGGGGTCGCCGTGGCCTCAACTCATCTTTCCTCTACGCCACTCGGGCCCCGTCCGTTGCCTCAAACCTCCGCAGCCTCTACGTTGAGCGCGCCTGAATTCAGTTCAACCCGCCGCTCGTGCGGCGGGCTTCGGGAGGACCCCCCATGCGCAGACGCACCTCCGGACACACCTCGAAAGACACCTCCAGACGCACCTCCATACGCACCGCCGTGTCGGCCGGCCTTGTCGTGGTGACACTGGCGGCAACAGCCGCCGCGGCCACCGCCCAAGGCACCGCCTCGGCCCCGTCCCCGCACGCACAACGCACCCAGCAGGTCGAGTACTTCACCGGATCGACCGCTCACCCCCGGCACACCACCGTCCCGGCCTCGAAGCCGGTCTCGCCCTCCGACAAGGCCGCGATCGCCGCCGACGGTGACGTCACCTCTGTCGTGCAGAACGGCCCGGTCGGCAGCAAGCTCGACGTGGTCTTCGTCGGTGACGGCTACACCGCGGCCCAGCAGGAGGACTTCCACGCTGACGTCCGCGCCAAGTGGGCCAAGATCTCCGCCGTCGAGCCCTACGCCTCGTACGCCGGCCTGTTCAACGTCTGGGCCGTCGACGCCGTCTCCAACGAGTCCGGTGTCTCCGGGGATCCGACGCAGGACGTGGTCCGCGACACCGCCCTCGACTCCGCCTTCTTCTGCGAGGGCACCGAGCGGCTGCTCTGCGTCGACACCGGCAAGGTCGAGTCCTACGCCTCCAAGGCCCCGGCCGCCGACCTCGTCGTGATGCTCGGCAACTCCACCAAGTACGGCGGTGCGGGCTACAACGACATCTCCTCGCAGGCCGGTTACGACGGGATCGCCACCGCCTCCTCCGACAACGACCGGTCCGACCAGATCGCGGTGCACGAGACCGGTCACTCGCTCGGCAAGCTCGCCGACGAGTACGACTACGGCCAGTCCGGCACCTACACCGGCCCCGAACCCACCGAGGCCAACATCAGCACGCTCTCCGCCGACCAGATGACCGCTCAGCGGCAGAAGTGGTACCGCTGGATGGGCCAGGAGTCGCCGGACGGCGGCGCGGTCGGCGCGTTCGAAGGCGGCGGCTACTACCAGTACGGGCTCAACCGGCCCACCGAGGACTCGATCATGCGGACGCTCGGCCGGGAGTTCAACCTCCCCGGCCGCGAGGCGATGATCGCGGGCTTCTACCGCTATGCGACCGTGCTGAACAGCCCGGTGGCCACCGACCGCGCAGTGGCCCGTAAGGCTCGTCTCCGTGTCACCGTGCCCGCCTCCGCGCAGGTGAAGTGGTATGTCGACGGCCGGGAGCGCAAGGCCGCACGCGGCAGGTCCACGGTCGTGGTGCGGGCCCTCGGGGTTCCTGCCGACGGCCGCAGCCATACGGTCACGGCCAAGGCCACCGACCGTACGGCCGCGGTCCGTGACCCGGCACTGCACAAGCTGCTGTCGGGCTCGCTGAGCTGGCGGGTCTCCCCTAGGTAGCACCTCGCACACCGCCCCCGGTGCCGGGCGTGCCGCGTCAACACGCGCGCCCGGCACCGGGGGTTCGGCCTCTCACGGGCGCCCGCCCCGGCAGGCGAAGGTCAGCGCGGTGCGGCGAGGTCCTGGGTCCACCAGGGCCCGCCCGTGCCCTCGACGACGCCGATGCCGACGGCGGTGAACTTGCAGTCGAGCATGTTGTCGCGGTGCATGGCGTCGCCCATCCAGTCGTTGACCGCCGCGGCGGCGGTGCGCGGACCCCGGTCGAGGTTCTCGCCCCAGCTGCTCCAGCGAAATCCGGCGGCGGTGATCCGGTCGTCGGGGCCGGTGCCGTCCGGAGCGTCGTGCTCGTAGTACTGACGAGCCGCCATGTCGGCGGAGTGGCGCCGCGCCGCGTTGTGCAGTCTCCGGTCGATGCGCAGCGGTCCGCAGCCGGCCTGTGCCCGCCGCTGGTTGATGAGTTCGGTGGCCTGTTCTTCGAGGCTGGGCGGGGTGGCCGACGGGGTGGGCG